>CAYQOQ010000005.1:0-58381 GCA_964419175.1 uncultured Occallatibacter sp.
ACGTAAACCGGGATCAGGAGAACGAGCAGGATCGGGAGAAAGAACAACCAGTTGTGAGGAAATGGCTTTTCAGAATAGTACCTGTGCAACCTCTGCGTTATAGGCACCACAATATTCCCAATCGCAATCGAATAGACCAAAATGGTGAGCGGATTAATCTGCTGTCCAATGGCCCAAAAGACGGCTCCGGCGATTGCGGAGATCGCGATGTAAACGATTTGCTGTCTCAGGAAACGTATGAGAGAAGACGGGGCTACCCGCATGCCGACACGCTTTCAAAACCTTGCGGATGGTGACGATCTCATTTCCAAGCTCTGCACGGCAACATATCCAAAGCAGAATAGGAGGACAGCAAACCCCAGCGGGTCCAGGATCTCGGGCGGACTCGGGAGCCTCAGTGGAAGCGACAAGTTGCCATAAATCGCCTCCAAAGCGAAAAGAAGGATGCCTAGAGAAAGGACAGTGCGGTTGGGCAGGATGAGGAATCTCCGACTGAGCTTTGGCACAGCAACGACGATTGCCAGGACCGTGAGCGAAATTGCTGCGAGGAGATGGTTGTATGGCATGATTTTGAACGAAGAGCCGGTAAATAAGAAAAGGGCAATGCCTGCCACAGCAATCGCGAGCCCCGCTACAATCGCTCCTTGAAGAAAGAGCCGCAGTTTGTCCTGGCTTAGGTCGAGAAAGGCCAGCAAAGCAATCACCACGACCGAGAACGACAAAATATTGCCCACGTATGGAAGACTGGCCAAAAGCCAATTCGGCAAAAGTCCGAGGTCAGCCAACGAGCCAAACAGGTATTCGGTTCCCTCAATCGCACTCCAGATTCCGAGCCAGATGAAGAATTTCCCCCCGCTCCGGCGCCGCATCACGGCGATGCCGCAGATACACAATCCGATAAACAGAAAAACTGTACCAAACAGAATGTATGGGATTCGATCGCGAAGTACCTCAACCACTTGATCTGTCAAGAACACACCTCCAGAGATTGTGTTAGCCTGTGCCCGCATTCGTTGTCGGTGCGCAGTATCACGGTGAATGAGATGCACCTTGTGAACATGTAACTCGAGCATGAGGCAATCGAGTAGGAGAACTGGAGCGGGAAAATCGCCCAGATCGTAGTGCACAGTCGCATGCCTGGAATGTCGAGCGCATTTCCCAGCATGCCATAGAAGAACAGTTCTGGTCGGATCGTCGCCAACTCGTCAGTTACCTTTTCGTCAACCTCCCTGCTGGTGAATCGGCTGGCCGATGTCACAGCATGGAGGCGCGATCGATGAGTGCGGCGAGTTGGGCGAGGGCGGCGGCGGGTGGCCCCGGTACCTCGCATTCGGGGACCGGGGATCGAAGAAAATGCCTCTTTCGGGATCGCTCCTGTGAAACGCCGCAGGGTCTTGGATTGGGGCTGTGCCTGGTTGGTCGCCAACTCGTCAGTTACCTTTTCGTCAATCTCCCTGCAAGTGAATCGGCTGGCCGGTGTCACAGCATGGAAGCGCGATCTAACAGACGGGCGAGTTGCGCGAGGCCGGCGGGGATTTTGTAGGACACCGCGCGTTCGCTGCGTCGGGCGATCTGCGCGATCACCCGGTGCGGCTGGTGTTCGCGGAAGCCGAGGAGCAGAATGGTTTGCTCGTCGCCGGTGAGCTTGGAGAATTCGCGCTCGAAGTCGAGGCAGCGGACGAGCCCGGCGTCAAAGCGGTTTGTGCTGGCGTGGACGGGCTGGCCACCCCATCCTCCTGAGCGAAGTCGAAGGTCTTGCTTCTTGTGACTTCTACAGAAAGGGTGGGACAACATACACTCCACCGCGCCGCACTTCCATTCCCTATTCCCCTACTTTGCAGATAATTTCCCCCTCCCGGCGCACACTGTTACTAGGGAGAGCCTCCATGATCGAGCAGCACGATGCCCTCAATTCCGGCCGAAACGCCGCAAATCGGCCCCGCACCCCACCCCCCTACCCCGTAAATTGCACCGATTATGGTGCATGACAAAAATAACAACCTTAGAATCAATAACTTAAAAAGACACCAAGTTGTACAAGTAGTAAACATACCGTCATTTTTCGCAAATTTAGGCCTCTTTTCTGCCCAAAAACGGCGTCAAACCAGCCTGAAACCCCTCGAAACCGCACCCGCGCGCGAAGGCCCCGCGGAGCCGCATTCCGTCTTTGTCCAACCAGAAAGGCATGCCACCAAATTGGCTCAAAAAAAAACGAAAGCCGCCCAGGCAATCCCTGAACGGCTCTCAAACTCTCCCAGATCTCTGACCCCTGATCCCTGTCTTACCCTCTCACCGAAACCCCCGAGAAGGAAAGCACCGCCTGGCCGCGAACGGGCTGCCCAAAGAACCGCGCCGGCTCAAACACGCTCAGCAGCAGCAGATTCTCCACCTGCGACCGGGTTTCCGAGTCATTGGGACCCGACAGGATGCGGTAGTCGTAAACGTGCCCTTCGTCGTTCACGTAGGCCTCCACGATCACCGGACCCGCGACGGCGCCAATTTCGTTCGCTCCCACGCCGCTCGAGAAGCTCACCAGCCGAGGCGCGGTCGGATTGCCCAGCGGCTCGTCTGTATTCGCCTGTGCCGTCTCCGGCTGCGCAAACATGGTCACCAGCACGATCACCGTGCCCAGCAGCAGCACCGCGCTCGCAAAGCCCGCCGAGGCATGCAGCACAAACGGACCCACCGTGTTCTTCCAGGCCAGATTCCACGCGTGGAAAATGCTCCGCTGGCTCCGTGCGCGCTCCTGGCTCACCGCCACCCGAATGCGCAGCAGCAGGTCCTTCGGCTCAGGAACCGGACCCAGCTCCGCCAGAGACAAGTGCGTCTCCCGAAGAGATTCCCACTCCTGGGCGCACTCCCGGCATCCCTCCAGATGGGCGGCGATCTCCCGCATCTGGTGTCCGTTCAAGCATCCGTCCAGATAGTCTGAAAACCTTGCCTGCATCGCTTCGCAGCCGTTCATCGCGCCTCCTCTCCAAGGGCCATTTCATATTCACTTTCCCTATAAGCCGCCGCGCTCTTACTTGGCGCGGGTGCTGTCAGCAGTGCCTTCAGGCAAGCCCGCCCGCGCACCAGCCGCGACTTGACCGTCCCCAGGTTCACGCCTTCGATCTCCGCTACGTCCTCGTAAACAAATCCCTCGATGTCGCGCAAAATAAGCGTAGTGCGGAATGGCTCCGGAACCTGCTTCAGCGCCTCTTCCACCAGCGCTCGGTTCTCCTCGTGCACCACCGCATCGAAGGGCGACTCACCCGGATCCACCAGCCTGTCGCTCAAACGCAACGGCATTCCGGTTCCTTCTTCATTCAGTTCCTGGTCGATCGCAACTTCCTGCTGCTTGTGCCGCATCCACCAGCGACGCTGGTTCGAGGCCTCGCGCAGCGCAATCCGGTAAATCCACGTCCGCAACGACGACTCGCCATGAAAGCTGCTCATCCCGCGGAACACCTTCACAAAAACTTCCTGCGTCAGGTCCGCGGCATCGGCGCGGTCATACACCGTGCGCGCAAGCAGCGAGTAAATAGGTTGATGAAAGCGCGCGATAAGCCACGCAAACGCTTCCTCCGAGCCGGCTCGCAGTTCCGCTACGAGTGCTGCTTCTTCTGATTGGAGCGTCAGCGCGCTGGCAAGATTGCCCATGGTGAGGTCCGCCTGCAATTCAGTGTCCTCCCACCTATACCGCAATTCAAGAAGATTTACATCTGCATTCTTTCCGGCCCAACAACAGGCCAGCCGGCAGACTCAATCAACTTCCCTTGCGGCCACTCCTCCGGCTGCCTAGAATTGCCGCCGGAAAACCAGTGCTGCCACGGAGTGCGCGGGATTCGGGGGGCACTCGGCAATTCACCGCGTGTCCCGCGCCTCTATTGTCTTAGACACCGGAACACCCCCAAAGTGTTCCCGGTCACGTATGTATTTGTAAAACCAGTCCCTAAAGTGCCCCCGCCCGGCGCCAATTATGATCAAAGCCGGAGGCACCCCGCCCATGTTCACCTTCAACCCCATCGGATTCGTCCAAAGCCCCTACAAGGAAACCTCCCAGATCCCCCGCGGCCTCGGCGCCCGGCACGTGACGGAAGGCGTCCTCGAAATCCTGCGCGAATTCGAGCCCGGCCTCACCGACATCGAGGGCTTCTCGCACCTCTACGTCCTCTGGGCCTTCGACCGCGCCGACGGCTTCGACCTCATCGCCCATCCCCCCACCGACGAGAAGCGCCCCCACGGCGTCTTCTCCACCCGCTCCCCGCGCCGTCCGAACCCCATCGCCCTCACTGTCGTCGAGCTGCTCGGCCGCACCGGGACCTCGCTCCGCGTCCGCGGCATAGACATGCTCGACGGCACCTCCGTCCTCGACATCAAGCCCTACCTCTCCAGCATCCCGGAGGAAAAGCTCCGCCGCGGCTGGCTCGCCGAAGCCGAAGCCCGAAAGAGTTGAATCAATCGTCTTCTGAGTGTTTTGAAAGGTCGCGCGGGTGCCCTAGTTCGGGGTGCCTAGATTCGGGTCCCCAAGGACGGGTCTTCGTCCCTGGGGTGAAGATCCCGCTTTTGGGACCTGGGATTGAATGCGCTCGTTACCGAATCGCCAAAATTTTGTGCGTCTGCAAACTAAGCCGCCACTGCGGATGCTCCATGCAATACCGGACCGCAAGCGCTGTATTCGCCGCCCGTTCCAATCCATCCATCGGCTGCAAAAAGAAGTGCCGAAACCCAAGCCCGTCGAAATCCTCCGGCTCAGCCCCAGCCTGCGGAAACACCAGCTTCAACTCGTCCCCGCTCCGCTGCACAAACCCCGCGCCCGCCTTCGGGCTCACGCACACCCAGTCAATCCCCGCCGGAGCCACAATCGTCCCATTCGTCTCGACTGCAATCTCAAAACCGCACCCGTGCAGCGCCTCAATCAAGCCCGCATCCAGTTGCAGCAGCGGCTCTCCCCCCGTGCAAACCACAAACCGCTTTCCCGCCATTGAGCCCGCTGGCCACTTCTCCGCGACCGCCGCCGCCAGTGCCTCGGCGGTCGCAAACCTCCCGCCACCGTCCCCATCCACGCCAAAGAAATCCGTATCGCAAAATTTGCAAATCGCCGCCGCCCGGTCCTCTTCCCGCCCCGACCACAAATTGCATCCCGCAAACCGGCAAAAGACCGCGGCTCGCCCCGCCTGCGCCCCCTCCCCCTGCAGCGTATAAAAGATTTCCTTGACCGCGTAGCCCATAAAATTCAGCTAGCTTTCCCGATATCGCAGCGGATCTTCGCGCCCATTCTCGTGAAACCCCTTCTGCCGCAGCAAGCACGAGTCGCACTGCCCGCACGGCTCGCCCGTCGCCGACGGATCGTAGCAACTGCTCGTCAACCCATAGTCCACGCCCAGTTCGATCCCCTTGGCGATAATCTCCGCCTTCGACATCGCAATCAGCGGCGTATGAATCTTCAGCGCCTGCCGCCCCTCGACTCCAGCCTTGGTTGCCAGGTTCGCCATCTTCTCATACGCCTCGATGAACTCCGGCCGGCAATCCGGATACCCCGAGTAGTCCAGCGCATTCACGCCAATAAACACATCGCTCGACCCCAGAACCTCCGCCCACGCCAGCGCAAACGAAAGAAAAATCGTATTCCGCGCCGGAACATACGTAATCGGAATCCCGTGCCCCATCTCCTCCATCCCCCGCCCCTTCGGCACGGCAATATCGGCCGTCAGCGCCGACCCGCCAAACACCCGCAGATCGATCTGCGCAATCTTGTGCTCCTTGGCGCCAATCGACGCCGCAACCCGCTTGGCGGCCTCAAGCTCCCATATGTGCCGCTGACCATAGGAGAACGACAGCGCGTAAAGCTCGTATCCCTGCCCACGTGCAATCGCCAGCACGGTAGCCGAGTCCAGCCCCCCGCTCAACAGAACAACAGCCTTTTTCTGCGCACTCACTTCAGATCCCCACCCTTGCCATCAATATCTATCTCTCCGCACAACGCCTGCGGGCTAACACGCGCGCAGCGCGGCTAACCCCGCTAACTCCGCTCTTACTTCAGATCTCCGCCCTTGCCAATATCCATCGACGCCGGAATCGGATTGTCCTCGTCGATATACGCATTGATGCACTTGTCCAGAATGCCCTGGGCTTCCAGAATGAACTCGACCGCATCGCGCGCCCCGCCGCGTCCGCCTCGATTCGGTGTCACGTAGTGCGCCTCGGCCTTCACCCTCTCTCGCGCATCGGCCATCGCCACGGCAAAGCCGCAGACGCGCATCACAGGCAGGTCGATCACGTCGTCGCCCACATACGCAATCTCGTCGAGCGCGACGCCGCTCTCCTCCATGATCTTGCGCACGGCCTTCATCTTGAACGACTGCCCCTGGTAAACAAACTCCAGCTTTAGATCCCTCGCGCGCATCGCCACTGTCTCCGAAATGCGCTTGGTGATAATGCCGCACTTCAGCCCGCCAATCCGCGCCAGCGAAATCGCCGTCCCATCGTGCGCGTTGTAGCCCTTGGCCTCCACCGCTTTTGTGGTCACCGTGCCGTCCACGACGACAGGCACCGGAATAATCCAGATGCCCCCATCGGTAAATACTCCGTCTACGTCGAAAAGAATGACCTTGATCTTGCGGGCGCGGTCTTGCGCGGAAACTGTCATGTTTCAATTCTACCTATTGCCTCCGCCCGCTTTTTCCGGTGGTGGATCAGCGTTAAGGGTACGGGCTTCAGCCCGTACATAAGTCCATCAAAATACTGGGGCTTTAGTCCCCGAGGGAATCCTCCCTCCAACTAACCCACCACCTTGTTTCACACACCCAGCCGCTCCACGAGAGAATAGATGCATGGACGAGAATCCCCCCGCCGCGCCCCAGGCGCTCGAGCCTGAAGATTTCTATTTCGAAGGGCCGAACATGGTCTTCACCGCCGCCTATCACCTCAAGCGCGGTTTCTGCTGCGGCTCCGGATGCCGCCACTGTCCCTACCCCGCCGAAGAAAAGCCGAAGACTGGAAACTAGGTCTTTGACCGCCTGCCGCGGCACAAATGCCGGGTGCCCCAGGTCCCGCTTCTGGGACCTGGGAAAGCATTGCGCTCAACCGCAGGAAATCACGCCGACAAAAACCTGACAGCAGGAAACTACTCCGCCCCGCCATTGCCAGAAGCCTGAGGCTGCGTCGGCGCCGCCGCCGCAACCGGCTCCCGCACCAGCACCACAAACCGTGGAAATGCAAAGCTCCCGCCCGCGTCGTCAATCACATTCAACTGGCACAGATACGTCCCCGCCTTCAGCCCCGCCAGCGGCACATCCATCTCCACCGCCACCGCGTCGCGCCCCTCCACGTTCACCGCTCTCGCCTGCACCAGCGGCGACTCGTACACCTTCGCCGATCCCTGAATCAGTTCCAGACTGCTCAGCAGATTGATCCCCGCCTTCGTCCCCTTCGCCGCATTCTCCGCCAGCTTCTCCCGCGCCGGCCCGTAGACCTCGTACAGCAGATACATGTGCTGATCTTGCCGGAACACATGCGCGATATTGGGCACGTACTCATCGCCGTTGCGCACCAACGGTCCCTGCTTCTTGCTCGGCTGCCGCGCTGAGGCCAGCACAATCGAACTCAACTTCAGCGGAGCCTTCCTCAAATCCGGCAGCGTCACATCCGCCATAAACGAGCCCATGCGTCCCGTCTGGTTCTCTCGCACCACAAACTTGATCTGATATTTCCCCGGCGGCAAGTTGAAGCTCGTCGTGTACTGAATGTTCTTCTGCCGCGCATTCAGCGCCGGATCCAGATTCAGCTTCACCGTCTCGCGCACCCGCCCGATGGGCCGCTTCACCTCGTCAATCACCTCGCCGATAATGTCCAGCGTCGCCTTGTCCTTGTCGCCGCCCTTCACAAACGGAATCTGCGAACCCGGCACCAGCAGCGAAACAGGCATCGCATAGCGATTCTCGTCCAACCGGAAGTACATCGCGTCCAGATACATCGCCATATCGGTCGCCGGCAAATCGCTCGCCAGCTCGTCCGTCAACTCCTGCTCGCGGTCCTCCTTGCCCGAGTGATTGAAGTCCGCCGGCGCATAGTAGCCCTGCCGGTATTCCAGCTTCACGCCCGGCCGCTTCACCTTCACCGTCAGCTTGCGATACTTCCCGTCGCGCGCCGGATTCGACGAGCGAAATCCGACAGCGTAGTAGGCCGAAGTATCCTTCTGCACCTGCGCAAACGCCGGCGCAAAATCGTTCGAGTCGAAGAACGCCTTCCCGCCCGTATCGCTGGAAAGCGTCCCCATCACTTCCTGGCTGTCGAAATTCGCGTTCATGTTGCTGGTGAGCGCCGCGCCGTTGTAGCCGATGCTGCCGCGATAGCTCCCCGTCGACGCATCGCCCATCGACCCAATCGCCTGCAACCCGCGTGTATCCACACTGTAAATCGACAGGTTCGCGCGCACCGCCGCGTTGATCGCCGCCCGCAGCGACGCCTGGTTCTCAATACCGTCCCGCGAAATCCCGCCGGAAAAATACAACAGCGACTTCTTCTCCCCGATCTTCGCCAGCGATTGCGCCACCGCCTTCAGCGCAAACAACTCGCGATCGGTATTCAGGTCGTTGTACTCACTCTCGTCTGGCGTGTAGCCAGTCGTATCCTCCACCTGATTCGTATTCGCAGTTGCCCCCTGCGCAAACCCCTCGCCCTCGGTACCGTTGTAGACTGCCACCTCGTTGATCAGCGCCTGCTTGTCGGCCGTAAAATCCTGATCCACCTTCAGCGTTTCGTCCAGCGATACCAGCGCCACCAGGTCGGCCGGCTGCATCTTCGTTTTCAGAAACAACTGCGCCGCTTCAACACTGCGGTCCAAATCCTCCGGCTGCATCGACGTCAAATCGAAGAACATCACAATCAGCCTGTGATTGCGCAACTCCTCTGGCTTGGCCACCACGGCCTTCTGTCCGCTCAGCCCCGACGCCAGCCCGCTCACCGTGGCCTCGCTCAGCGGCATCGCCATATCGACGCTTTCAAAGTCGAACGTATCGACCTTCTGCTCTTTGCCGTTCTCGTAAACGCTGAAGTCGTTCCGCGTCAGTCCTCGCACCAGCTCGCCCGTCTTCGCGTCGCGCACCACCACGTTGGTCAGCACAAGGTCGCTGTTCACCTTCAGCGTAAAGCCACCCTGCGGAGCATTCGAAACCTGCGCCACATTTTGCGCAGTCGCCGGCGCCGCAAGCGCCACCGCCGCCATCCCCGCCCCGATCCTCCGCAACCAACCCCTCATGAATTCCCTTCCGCAACAAACTCCGGGTGCCCCAGGTCTAGATTCTGAGACCTGGGATTCTGCGAACTAAGCTAGAACCTGAACTGCGCCCTAAACTGAAACGACCGCATCGCGCCCGCCGAAGTAACCTGCCCGAACTTAGGCCCGTTCACCACTGTGCCCACGCCCGCGTACTGCACCGTGTTAAATACGTTATCGATGACGGCGCGAATCTCTATGCTGCGCACATCGCCCATCTGCATCGTCTTCGAAAGCGACATGCTATTTGTCACCGTCCCCGGCCCCAAAATCGAGTTACGCGGCGCGTTGCCGAAGAAATCGCAATAGCCTGCCGTATTCGTCGGAGCCGTGTAAGCCGCCGGATTGAACCACTGCTTCAGCGAGCCGCCCCCGGTAGTTACAGACGCCCCAGTCAAGTTAGGCCGCATGACTCCCCCAGTGCCGCACGTCGTACTCGTCACCGACGCCTGATAACTCGGACTTAGCCATGTCCCAGTCGCAAACCTGAACGTTCCCGAAACTGAAAAACCCTCCAGAATATGCGAACCGTTGCCCTTAGTTACCCAGTGCTTATCCTTGCCGAACGGTAACTCGTAGACATAATTACCGCTAACTGAGTGGCGCACATCGAGACTTGAATTTCCGAGTTCTCCCAGCACGTTCTGCCAGTCCTGCACGCCCACGCCGCCCACACTGCCCAGCGCGCCGGCATCGTCAATCGAGTGCCCATACTGATAATTGGCGCCCACCGCTACTCCGCCCGACATCCGCTTGTTCACCCGCACTGTGCCCGCGTTGAACTTCGAAAATGACGCCGCTTTCTCATAAGTAAAATTCAGCGGATAACAACTCTGCGATCCATTGCATACAGATGGATCGGTCCCTGGGCTGCTCGGAATCGAACGCGGCGCAATCACCGTGTCCAGATGATTCCCGCGCGAGCCGTTGTAGCCGATGTTCATTACCACGCCCCACGGCAGCGTCTTCTGTATATCGACATTCCACGCCTGCACATACGGCAGCGGATAGTGCGGATCGACCGCGAAACTGCCCAGCTTGGCCGGCGCGGGAAATCCATTCGCAAGCGTGAAGCACGTCATCGGCACAACCCTTGCGCATGCCGACGAGGCGCTGTTGCCGCTGGCTTCCTGGTTGGTCTGCTCATTGGTAAAAGGCGGCTGGTGCGCCATCTGCGTTGCAAAAGTCGCGTACTCGCCCAACGTGTAATTCATCCCGAATCCGGCCCGCACCACTGTCTGCTTCAACTTCGGCACCCGCCACGCCAACCCCACGCTGGGCCGGAATGCCTTGCGCCAAGGAGACACCAGCGACCCCGGATATCCCGCGGTTCCTGCCATAACTTCCGTCTGCGTCGTAAATCCTCCATCCGGATTTGTCGCCACATAAGCAAGGTGTCCATACTTCTCGCTATACGGCGCATAAAACTCATAGCGCACGCCGTAGTTCAACGTCAGGGACGGACTCATCCGCCAGTCGTCCATCGCAAACGCGTCCACCACGTTGTCGCGCAAGTAGCTTTTCGAAACCGATGAATTCAACGTCGTCGATTGCGGCAGCCCCAGCAGAAAATCCGCCACCGACGAACCGGTATTTGCATCGCCTGCCGCGTCCTCCGTGAACAAGCCCGTAAAGGTAAAGTTCCCTGTAGCGTTTGACCCGGCCAGGAAATCGCGATGCACGCGCCTGTAGTCGCCGCCAAAGCGCATATTGTGTTTGCCGTGAATCCAGCTCAACACCTCTGAAGCCGAGATAGTCTGCGCGATCGAAAAACTCGGCTGCGTCTGGCTAAGTCCACTCAGTTGACTCAGGCTCACACTCGGCAACCCATAATTCAGCGGAACGTCGTTAGGCAGCCCTATTCCGGCCGCATGCGCAACATCGTTCGACGTGTCGGTAAAGAAGTTTGTTGTATTGCTATTGCTTCGATTCCAACTGACATTGAAGATATTCGTGACCTTGTGGTAGCCAACCGTGTAGCCGGCCTGCACAGCGTTCGAGTCCGACGCGCTCTTGCCGCCGAGTTGCGGAACATAACTCACGTGATCCGAAGCCGAGTGTGACCAGTTGTAATTGAAGTTGATGCTCTGCCGCAGCCCCTGGTTCTGTTGCGATCTGCGCCCGCCGCCACCTGATCCACCCCGCCTGCCGCCCAATTGCATGGCGTTCGCGCCCAGGCCGCGCATGTAGCGCGCCCCCGCCTGTGTCGTGTTCGATTGCGCCGTCGTTAGCAAATGGTAGTTATAGTTGCCGAGTACGTTGCCGCCCGTCAGGTTCGGCTGCGGAATATAGTTCAAGAGCGCAATAGCTTGCGGGGAAATCGACTGTCCGTCAGTTCCAGTAGGCGGAATAACATTCGCATTTCCGTTGGAAGTGAATTGCTGTCCCGTGACAGGGTTGTAAATCGCCGCCAGTCCCCTAAAGTCCCCACCCCGCTCCGCAAGTGTCGGCACCGTCGCATAAAAATCTTCCGGGTTCGAATTGCGCGACCCCGACAACGTCAAAAACACCGTATCCTTCCCGCTCGGCTTGGTCAGGTGCGGAATGTACGGCGCGCTCATGAACGTAAGCCCGAATCGATTCGTCCCCGACGCCGGCTGGCTCTGTGACTGACCCAGCAGCGCAAACGGTTCCGCATTCAGTGCCGAGTTACTCCCCATCCAGAAAATCGCCCCATGCGGCTGTCCCGGATTGAACCCGCGAAAGTTCCCACGCCCGCCGCCAGGACCGCCGAATCCGCCGCCACCAAAGCCACCGCCACCACCACCGCCGCCGCCAAAAAGTCCGCCCGCGCCCGGAAGCCCCTGCCCCGGATTCGCCGCCCGGTACGCCTCCACCGCGTCCCTGATCTGATCCAGGTTCACGCCCGCCAACGGACTCACTTGTCCCGACTGCCCGCTGATCGCCACCGATTCACCGCCGAAGTCCGAGTTCAACGCCGCCGTCGGCAACGCCGCGCCGCTCGTTCCCGCCGTCCCGCTGCTCGTATCCGTATCGGCGCTCAGCGCGCTTGTCAGGCTCAAGCTCCCCGCCCCGTTGCCTGCCAATTGCTGAATAACCGCCCTGCTGACTTGCTGACTCGCTGACTCGCCATCCCGCTGCTCCTGCGCCGCCGCTCGCGAGGCCAGCACCAGCGCAAAGTTCACCGTCTGATCGTGGCTCGCGGCATTCAACACCGCTTCCTGCGCCCCAACCGCAAACGCCGCAAACTGCGTCCGAATCACATACCGCCCATTCTGCTGGAGGCTCATCGACCACGCGCCGGTAATGTCGGTCGTTGTCGAGTACTTTTTCCCGGTAAGCGTATTCTGCGCAGTCACCGCCACGCCCGGCAGCGGAATATTCCCGCTCTTCACCGCTCCATGCAGCGTGCCCCCGGCCACAACCTGACTCGCCGTATCCTGCGTCGCTGAGGTTGGAGCCCCGTTAGCCCCGGCCGGTGCAGCAGGCTGAGCCGGCCCCTGCGTCCATCCCGCAACGCCGCCAGCCGCAAGAATCCCCACCGCAACCCTGCCCAACAACGCTGCTCGCCGCATTCACGCTCCCTGACAAACTATGCCTGTACTCTGACAGACGTTTCTCGCGCCGCCCTGGTTTACCGCAACCCGCCCCACAGTCGACTCCAACACTCCCGTAACACGATGAGTCCATGCTTGTACCAGAGGCCCTTGCAATTTTCTCTGCCGCATGTTAACTATTAAGTCAATAATTGTTTGATTGCTACCTCGAAAGTAAACTCGGGTACGCATCAGAAAAGGACCGCTCCCCCATGAAGATCGGCACTACGATTCGCGCTTATCGTCTCCAGAAAGGCCTTTCTCAAGGCGACATTGAAAAAAAGACCGGCTTGCTTCGCTGCTATTTGTCCCGCGTGGAAAACGGCCACACCGTTCCCTCGCTCGACACGCTGTCGAAAATTGCCCAGTCTCTCGATCTGCCCATCGCTCAGTTCTTCGCCAACGACTCTCTCAGCCGCCAGCTCAATACGCAGAAGCTCACTGACGAGGAACTCCGTTTCCTCACCCAGATTCGCCGCTACTCGTCCAATTTGAACGAGAGCGACCGCAAGCTGCTTCTCGCCATGGTCAAGAAGTTCGCTGCAACAGCCGTCCGCTAGCGTAGAACCGCTTTGTAGAGTACGGGCTTTACAGGCTGCGGAAAAACTCGTTTCGGTTTATGTACGGGCTTTAGCCCCCGAGGGAATGGTCGACGCAGAATAGAACTTAAACTGGGGCTCTCTAAACGTCATTCCCCAAGTGGAAGATCGGTTCCACCCCATGCCCGCCGCTGAGCAACGCCTGCTCCTCGTGCGCCTCCAGCGGCTTATAGTTCTGCGCCACATCCATCGCCAGCCGGAAATACCTCTCGTCCCCCGGCGGCAGCGCCGCCGTAATCGGATGCCCCAATGTCCAGCGCAGCCCCAGCGAAGCCTCATCGGGAAACCCAGCCGGCTGATACCAGCACTTCGGCTCGGGATGATCCTTCTTCTGGTCCGCCGCCCACACCGTCTTCGCCATGCCCTTCAGACACAGAATCCCCATCTGCTTTTCCTGCGCCTTCTTCAGAATCTGCGGCCCAAAGTTCGCCTGGCTCGCCAACACCCAATTCAGCGGGAACAGCACCGTGTCGAAGTTGTAGCGATCCATCGCCGCCAGCGCCGTCTCCACCGAGTGCACCGAGAATCCTATGTAGCGAATTTTGCCTTCTTTCTTCGCCGCCTCCATCGTCTCCATCGCGCCGCCCGGCCCCAGCACCTTATCCAGATCCGCCATCTTCGTCAGCGCGTGGAATTGATACAGGTCCACATGATCGGTCTTCAGCAGCTTCAATGATTCTTCCAGTTGCGCCCGCGAATCGCCCTTCAACCGCCCCTCGGTCTTGCAGGCCAAAAAGCAGTTCTTGCGATACGGAGCCAGCGCCGGCCCCAGCCGCTCCTGCGCGTTGCCATAGCTTGGCGCAACGTCAAAGTAGTTGATTCCCCGGTCCACGGCCTCGGCCACAATATTCGCAGCCGCGCCCGGCTCCTCGTTCATCACCACAATGCCGCCGAAGCCGATCATCGACAGCCGCTCGCCGGTCTTGCCCAGCGTGCGTTTTGCAATTGGATTGGAAGGTGTCTTGGCTGCGGTCATCTTGCTCGCCGAAGCCAGCGAAGCTGCGGTAATCGCTGCCTGTTTCAGAAAGATGCGGCGTTCCATAGGCTGACTCCTTGGGGTGGAATTAGACGAACTGTGTACGCGAAACATTCTCGCACAGATTGAGGATCGGGTGCCCCAGGTCCCGATTCTGGGACCTGGGATTTAATCACAATGAAACACGGCACTGGGAGGCCCTACCCCGGCAACTGCGCCAGGTAAAACCCGAACATCACCAGCAACCCCACCACCATCAGCACCGCCAAACGCAAACGCCTCTCGAAAAGCGCCCTCGGCGAGCCAATCCGCGGAACCATGGGAACCGCAAAAAGCAAGCCGCAAGTAAAGCCGCCCACATGCGCCATATTGTCGATGTTCAGCCCAGAGTGGAGAAAAAGGTTACCCCCGCTGATCGAAAGTCCAAGCACCAGGTTCAGCGCCGCAAAGTAAATTACTGACCTGCGCAGCCTTTTCAACTCCACGGGCGGCACCGGAAGCAGGTTCGACTTCAACAGCACAATCAGCGCACCGGCAATTCCGAATACCGCGCCCGAGGCGCCTGCGCCCGCCGGAAACACCGGCCCTCCCGGCGCATTGTGGTAGTAGATCCAGTTCATCAGCGTCGAAAGCAGGTTGCCCGCCGCGCCGGTAAGAATGTAAACCGCGATCACTCCCGCCGACCCCATCAGCGGTTCCGCCAGCAGCGCCAGGTTCCACAGACACCACATATTCGTGGCCAGATGCAGAATCCCCACATGCACAAACATGGCGGAAACAATACGCCACCACTCGCCGCCTAGCAGCACATTCCCCGCGTTATCCGCGCCCCATTGCATCAGTTGATCCACGGTCGGGTTGCCGATGCTCACTCCGCGCAGCACCATGGCCAAAAACACCGCGCAGTTAATCCCCACCAGCAGATAAGTAGCCGGAGCCGCAGCCCACGACGGCCGCTGCCGCCGGACAGGCGGAGGCGGGGGAGCATATCCGGTATCCGGAGGCAGAATCTCCGGTGGGGGGGGGGTAGGATAACTTCCCATTCTCTAACTCTAATGCATTTTCCTGAACCAGCAATGAACAGCACGTTCAAACGTCCGCAAGGGAAAATCGCCGCACCAACATGCGGTTGAATCCCCGGTCAGAAACTCCAGCCAAGCTTAGGGCCTGTCATCTAATTCCCAGGGTGCAGCGTTGCGAGAGAAAATCGGGCCAGACGAAGCCGAGCCCGAAGGCTGTGGCGGCCCCACCGTCGAGGGCGAGAATGAAGTATGGCCCGATTTTCTCCACAACCCTCCGGGCCGGGGCCAGTTTTCCCGATTTCTGCGTCCCTCGTCGCTAGCAGACACCCGGTATGCGTCACTCCTCACTCCTTGAACTCAGAAAAACTGGACCCGGCGCTGCACCCTGGGAATTAGATGACAGGCCCTAGGGTTGTAAGCTGGAATTTGGTACTCGCCAACCGCCTTCAACCGATTTTCACCCAACCCTATTATTCGTTCATTAGAGGAGAGCACCCGTGAGCCCGAGCACCAGCAATCAAAAACAGATTCGCCGCGCCCTGCTGAGCGTCACCGACAAGACCGGCCTGGTCGACTTTGCCCGCGTCCTGGTCAGCTTTGGCGTTGAGCTGGTCTCCACCGGAGGCACCGCCCGCGCCCTGCGCGAGGCCGGCCTCGGCGTGCAAGACATCAGCGAACTCACCGGCTTTCCCGAGATGCTCGACGGCCGCGTCAAAACTCTCCACCCCAAAGTCCATGGCGGCCTGCTCTTCATCCGCGGCAATCACGAGCACGAAGCCGCCGTCGCCGCACACGGCATCCAGCCCATCGACATGGTGGTCGTCAACCTCTACGCCTTTGAAAAGACAGCCGCACAGCCCGGCGTCGCCTTCGGCCATCTCATCGAGAACATCGACATCGGCGGCCCCTCCATGGTCCGTTCAGCCGCCAAAAATTTTGAAGACGTCGCCATCGTCACCCGCGTCGCCGATTATCCCGCTCTCATTGAAGAATTGAAGTCCAACAACGGGTCACTGACCCGCGAAACCCGCTGGCGTCTCTCGAAGCAGGCCTTCGCCCTCACCGCCGCCTACGACACCGCCATCGCCAACACACTCGACCGGATCGCCGAAGCTCCCGCCCCCGCAGCCCCCGCCGAGCCCGACACCGAGAGCCTTCCCAAAACCCTCCGCATCAACATGCCTCTCGCCCAGTCCCTCCGCTACGGCGAAAACCCCCACCAGCGCGCCGCCCTCTACTCTGACGGCTCCGGCCTCGGCGTTGCTGGCGCAACCCAATTCCAGGGCAAGGAACTCAGCTTCAACAACCTCGTCGATCTCGACGCCTGCTGGGAACTCGTTCAGGAGTTCAGCGAGCCCGCCGTCATCATCGTCAAGCACACCAACCCCTGCGGCGCAGCCACCGGCGCAACCATCCTCGAAGCCTACAAAAAAGCTCTCGCCGCCGATCCCGTCTCCGCCTTTGGCGGCGTCATCGGCATCAACCGCGAAGTCGACGCGGAAGCCGCCGAAGAGATCGCCAAGCTCTTTGTCGAAGCCATCGCCGCCCCGTCCTTCACTGCGGAAGCCCGCCAGCGCTTCGCCGCCAAGAAAAATCTCCGCCTGGTCCAGGTCCACCGCGCCCCGTCCCGCCCCGTCGTCAAGCATGTTTCCGGCGGATTGCTGATGCAGGACGCCGACACCGCCAGCGTTGCCGAATCCAAACTCGACGTCAAAACCTGGCGTCCGCCCACGGCCGAGGAACTCCGCAGCCTGCTCTTCGCCTGGCGCGTCTGTAAACACGTCAAGTCCAACGCCATCGTCTACGCCCGCGATGGCCAGACCATCGGCGTCGGCGCAGGGCAAATGAGCCGCGTAGACGCCGCCCGCTTCGGCGCCATGAAAGCCGTCCTCCCGCTCGCGGGCTGTGTCGCCGCCTCCGACGCCTTCTTCCCCTTCCCCGATGGGCTTGAAGCCGCAGCCGCAGCCGGCGCCACCGCCATCATCCAGCCCGGCGGCTCCGTCAACGACGACAAAGTCATTGCCGCCGCCGACAAACTAGGCCTAGCCATGGTCTTCACCGGCGTCCGCCACTTCCGCCATTGAGACCGACCTCAGTCATATGACCCCCATCGGCCAGTCTCGCCCCAGCCTCCCCGCCCAGGCCGGGGCCTTGCTCCGCCAGATGGACTGGTTCCGCGGACTCCGCGCCGCCATCGCTCTCTGCGCCCCCATGGTCCTCGGCGATCTGGCCGCAATCCCAAACCAGGGCTGGACCGCTCTTGGCGGCTTTGAAGCCATCATCGCCGACACCGGTGGCCCTTACCGCACCCGTCTCGGCGGCCTCGCCACCGTCGCCCTCGGCGGAGCCGCCGGCCTGTTCCTCGGCTCGGTCACCGGTACCAGCCTTGCCTGGGCCCTGCCGGTCACCGTCCTCTTCTGCTTCCTTTGGAGCTATCTCGCCGTACTCGGCCAGCCATTCTCCTCGGCTGGCGTTCTTGTCCAGGTCATCTTCATCTGCGGCATCGGCGCTCCCACCGCCTCCTGGCACGAAGCTCTTACGCGCGCCCTGCTGTTGATGGCTGGCGGCGCCTGGGCCGCACTGCTCTCGCTCTTCCTCTGGCCGCTCGACGCCTACCGCCCCGCCCGCGCCGCAGCCAGCGCCTGCTACACCGAGCTGGCCTCCTTCCTCGCCTCCACCGCCGAGCTTGCCGGCCGCGGCCATCAGAACCCCGCTCTCTGGCACCGCCTCGCAGCTCACCACCAGTACCGGCTCCGCCGCGCCATCGAGCACGGATGGCAAGCTCTGGCCTCCATCCGCGCCAAACGCCAGGCCGATACCCCCCAGGGCCGCCAGTTGGTCGTTCTACTCGAACACGCTGACCTTCTCCTGGCCAGCGCCGTCGCCATTGCCGAGCACATGGAGACGCAAGCCGCCGCCACGGCCGTCTCTCCCTGCCGCGACCGCATTCTGGCCGGCCTCGCCGATCTCCGCTCCGTCCAGCTCTGGGTCTCCTCGCTACTCCTGCGCCGCTCCGGCCTCACCACCGCCCACGCCCGCGCCCAGAGCAGCCGCATGCGCCGCCTTCCCCACTATCTCGAGGAATGCCTCGCCCCCGGCGACATCTCCTCCAGCGCCCTCCACGCCCAAATCAGCCAGTCCGCCTCGGTTCTGGAAAGCTCCGTCGACAGTGTCGCCCTGCTCCGTCTGGGCCACTCTGCCGACCGCGCCCCGGCCCCCACGCACGAAGTCTCCATCGGTCACTTCGCTCATGTCTACGCCCGCCTCGCCGATCTCCGCCAGGACTGGAACGCCGCTCGCATCTTGGACCAGTTGGCAGCCAACTTCACCGCCAAATCCTTGCTCCTGCGCCACGCCGCCCGCGTCGCCCTGGTCTGCGGCCTCGATGTGGTCCTCATCTTTCTGCTCAATATCGATCACGGATACTGGCTCCTGCTGACCTCCCTCATCGTCCTCCAGCCGCACGTCTCCGGCACCATGCGCCGCGGCCTTGAACGCATCGGAGGCACGGTCGCCGGCGGCATCCTGGCCGCCGTGCTGGCTGCCGTGCTCCACTCCCAATTGGCCATCGCCGCCGTGCTCTTTCCCTTGGCCCTGCTCGCCCTGGCCATCCTTCCCGTTAACTACGCCGCCTTTGCCTTCTTCCTCACTCCGACCTTTGTCCTCGCCTGGCTCCCCTACTCCGGCGACTGGCAACTCGCCTTCGTCCGCACCCTCAACACCATCGCCGGAGCCATCATTTCGCTCGCGGCCATGCTCTTTCTCTTCCCGTCTTATGAACGCGACCGCGCCCCCCAGTTTCTCCGCGCCAGCCTCGCCGCCGACCGCCGCTACCTCGCCCAGATGGCCGACTCCTGGAAATCCCACGCCCGCGCCTCGCGTCTGCTAGCCAGCGCCCGCCGCTCCGCCGGACTCGCCCACAACGACACGGAGGAATCCCTCGAGCGCCTCCTCGCCGAAAGCTGGCCCCGCCGCCGCCCCTTCGCCCAGTTTGTCACCGCCTTTGTCACCTACCTCCGCCGCCTTGCCCAGAGCGTCACCACCCTGGCCTCCCTCGAAGGCGAGTGGGAATGGAAGCAATCAGCTCAGATCCAAACCCGCCTTAACCTCCTCGATCGCCGCCTCGCCTGGCTCGAAGAACAGACCACACCACAGCCCCAGCCCGCCCCCTGGCCCGAACCCGCCACGCAACCCGCCATGCCCACCCAGGAACATCCCGGCGAAAACCAGATGGAGCGCCTTGAGCGCCAGGTCGATATTCTCCATCGCCAGTTGAAAACCCTCCGCCAACAAGGCTGGCTCCCCGCCGCATAGGCTGTATCGACATATAGAAAGAATGGAAGTATTTGATATATATATGAGTTGTCATCCTTCGACTCACCACCCCCAGGCGTTTTCTTCAGCCTGGGGGTGGTGAGTCGAAGGATCTGCTGTTGCCTTTCTCCCTCTAGCCTTACCAACTCATTCTGGGCACTCTGCTCTTCCCGTAAAGGTCGATACTGTCTAGTCCCCGGTCCCTCGTCCCCTGTTCTTAGCTCTTTGTCCTTCCGCAAACACTCAAATTTCCCGCGATTCCCCACCCCGCTGCGACTAATCCCGGGTAAAATCGTCTTTATAATAGGCAGAGTTGCTCTAAGCGGCTGCCCGTGCTGCCTTTCAGCCCACCGGATTGATCTTTTCCTTCCCTAAAGCCAAAAGGCGCGGAATCCCCTGGATGATGAATTTGAGATCTCGTTCGCTCCCCTTCTGGCTCACGTTTGCCGCCGCATCTCTCGTCCTGCTGCCGGCTCTGCCGGCCTTCGCGCAGAATGCCCCGGCCGCCAAAACTACAGCCAGCCCCGCGAAAGCTGCTCCGATCGAGCCTGCCGCAACGCCCGCTGAGCTCGCCGATCGCGCCCAGGCTTACTACCACGTCGCCATGGCCAGCATCTATGAGGACGACGCCACAGCCGAGGGCCAACCCGACTTCGTCAACCGCGCCATCGAGGAGTACAAGCTCGCCCTCAATGCCGATCCCAACTCCCCGCAGCTGAACAACGCGCTGGCCGATCTCTACTTCCGCGTCCCCGGCCGTACCCACGATGCCGAGGTCACGGCGCGCAACCTGCTCAAAATATCGCCTGACGACGTTCAAGCCCACAAGCTGCTCGGTCGCATCTATCTCCGCCAGCTCGGCGAGGGAGAGAATGCCGGCGCCTCCGCCTCCACCACGAGTAGCATCCTCAACCAGGCGATCACCGAGTTTGAAAAAATCGTCGCGCTCACCCCCAAGAGCGTCGAGGACCGCATGGTCCTGGGACAGCTTTATACCGTCAAGCACGATTCCAAAAAGGCTGAAGAGCAGTTCAAGACCGCGCAAGCCATCGAACCCGATTCCGAGGAAGTGGTCCTCAACCTGGGCCGCCTCTACGCAGAGAGCGGCGACCTCCAACATGCGGTCAAGGTCATTGAAGACGTTCCCGTCAACGACCGCACCGCCAAAATGGAGTTCGCCCTCGGCGCGGCCTACGACCAGTTGAAGCAGCCCAAGGACGCCATCTCCGCCTACCAGCGCGCGGCCGACATGGAGCCCAGCGACCTGCACACCCTTGACGCCCTCGCCCAGGCGCTGCTCGCCAACAACCAGCTCGACGAGGCCCTCAAGCAATTCAAGCAGCTTGCCGAGGCCGACCCGGAGAACCCTGAAGCCCCTGTGCACATCTCCGAAATCCAGCGCCGCCAGGGAAAATTCGAAGACGCCCTCACCACCATCCGCCAAGCCCGCAAGCTCGACCCCACCAACCTTGAAGCAGGTTTCAACGAGGGCCTCTTGCTCGACGTCCTGGGCCGCTTCGACGAGGCTGTCAAGACCTACTCGGCTATGGTCGATCTCACCTCCCATGCCAACGGCGCCTATACCAACGAGGAGAAGAACAACCGCGGCATCTTCCTCGAACGCCTCGGCGCCATCTATCTCGAGCAGAACAAGACCGACCTCGCCATCACCGCTTACCAGAAGATGATCGACATGGGCGGCGACACGGCCCTGCGCGGGTATCAGGGACAGGTGGACGCCTACCGCAACGGCAGGCAGTTTGACAAGGCGATTGAAGTTTCCCGCAAGGCCGTCGCGGCCGACCCCAAGAATCGCGATCTCAAGCTCATGCTCGCCGGCGAACTGGCAGACACAAACCAGGCTGACGAAGGTCTGACAATGGCCAAAGCCCTGCTCAACAACTCCGCCGACGACCGCACCGTCTGGATCGCGATAGGCCAGATCGACGTCCGCCTGCGCCGCTGGAAAGATGCCGAAGACTGCTTCAACAAGGCCGAGCCTCTCACCACCAAAAGAGAAGATCGGACCTACCTGCTTTTCCTGCGTGGCGAGCTGGCCGAACGGCAAAAGCACTTCGAGCCGGCCGAGCAGCTCTTCCGCCAGGTCCTCGACTTGGACCCGTCCAACTCCATGACCCTCAACTATTACGGCTACATGCTCGCCGACAAGAGCGTCCGCCTGCCCGAGGCCCTCAAGTTGATCCGCAAGGCCGTCGACCTCGAACCCATGAACGGAGCCTTCCTCGATTCCCTCGGCTGGGTCTACTTCAAAATGGGCCAGTATGAGCTAGCCGAAGACAACCTCCGCAAGGCCGTCGAACGCGACCAGACCGATCCCACCGTCCACGAACACATGGGCGATCTCTACGAGAAGACCGGCCGCATCCGCCAGGCCGCCGCGCAGTGGGAGCGCTCGCTCGCCGAGTTCGCCAAGTCAGCTCCCGCCGACATCGAGCCCGCCGACGTAGCCAAAGTCCAGAAAAAACTCGAAGGCGCCCGCGTCAAACTTGCTAAACAAGACAACGCCCTCGGCCCCGTTAAACCCGAGTAAGCCGCCCGCTCGCCGCGCCGCAAATCTCTCTTGAAGCGAGAGATTTGCGGTCGCGAAAAGAGTTTTGTCGAGGCCGCAGTCAGTGTCAGGGCACGACTTCAGTCGTGCCGCAAACCTTGCCGCAAAATCAACGTGGGCTTTACAGGCTGCGGAAAAACTCCGGTTGAGCCGCTGTTTTGAAAGGGCACGACTTCAGTCGTGCCATAACTGCCGCAAAATCAATGAGGGCTTTAGCCCCTGAGGGATGCTTTTCGGCTCCTTCGCTCCAAATCTGGCCTTTCCCCGCAGCCTCTTCAGCCCCCGGCAAAGTCTATTTCGCAGCGATCTCCACCAGCTCAACCCGCCGGTTCTTAGCTCTTCCCTCGTCGGTTTTGTTAGTCGCGACCGGCGCATAAGGCCCATTGCCGAAGGCGATCAACCGTGCTGCGGCAATGCCGTGTTTCGTGACCAGCGCGTTGATCACCGCTTGCGCCCGCGCCTGCGACAGCTTCACATTACCCGCCGCTTCTCCCACCATGTCGGTATGACCCACGATATAAACCTTCAGCGTAGGATTGTTCGTCAACAGCTTGGCGATCTCTTCAATCGCCGGCTCGGACTCCGGCTTCAACTCGGACTTGGCGGTGTCAAAGTAAATTCCGTAAATAGCCACGCTCCCCGAGTCGGCAATACTGCTGGCCATCGCCGAAGCGTCCACAGTCACCTGCTGCTCCATCGCCTGTTTTTCAACAATCGTCATCTCATAATCGAACGTATAGGCATTGATGTACAACCATATCTCCGCCGAGCCTTTGCGAAAGCGAACCGTAGTCCGGCGATTGACGTTGTTGTTGTATTCGTAGAGCACCTGCCCACCTGCCGAACGGGCCGCATTCTCATAGTTGCGAATGGTCGCCAGCGCACTCCGGGCGCGGTGCCGTCCTTGATCTTGTTATGAAAAAAGTAGAGCTTTCCTTCCACCATCTGCTGCGAATCCCGCTTGTCTACGGTTACCGGAAATGCAAATGAATCGAACTCGGAATACCTGTAGCCCATGATGTAGGTGTTCGGCATTCGTGAGATTCCGGGATAATCCTTCGATCCCGGCGTATCGGTTTGGGCAAATGCGAGCGGAACCGTGAGGACCGCAACAAGAACGAGCAACGAACTTCTTGAAAACCGACCCATGTATCGCTTCTTTTTTTTGAGACCTACTTTGCTGCTCTTTTACGACTCCCCATAATAGCTCTACAGCGAACCCCAAAAAAGAAAAAGCCCACACCTCAACCTGAGGTGTGGGCTCCTGTAATTCAAAACAAACTTTAAGCCGTCAGCCGACTCTCTTACTTCCCAGCAGCCGCAATGTATACATCCACATTGCTCTTATCCACCAGCGAAGTGCCCGTATCCACAAACACCGGGAATGGCGCAAACGAGTCGGCGCTATAGTCCTTGCCAAGCTGCGCCGGCGGATTGTGGTAGATCTCGTCCAGCGCCTTCAGTCCCACATACCCCATCGAGTACGGCTTCTGTACCACCGTCGAGTCAATCGCCCCCGCCTTGATCCCGGCCAGCGTATCTGGATTCACATCCCAGGCAACCACCAGCCGGTTGGCGCCACTCGTCCGGGCTACCGCGTCGGAGACTGGCTTGCCCGACGACGAATCCAGGCAAATAAATGCATCGATCTTCTTGGGACCGGTCAGAGCCATAAACTCTTGTGCCTTGTCGAAAGCGGTCTTCGGATCGGACTTGATGTCTACCACTTCCACAATCTTGATGTCCGGCTTGCTTGAGAACGCGTCCTTGAAGCCCTTCAGTCGCTCCTCTGCGTTAGGCTGTCCCGTAAAGGTAAAGAACACCACGTTCCCCTTGCCGCCCAGCTTCTCGATCACCCGCTTGCCGCCCAGCCGTCCCGCCTCCAGATTATTGGTGCCGATAAAGTACAGCCTGCGGCTGTCAGCGGCGTCCGAGTCCACCGTAATCACCGGAATCCCCGCGCTGATTGCTGCATCGATCCCGGGCTTCAGCACCGCGGCGTCCGCCACGGAGATCAGAATTCCACCCGCTTTGGCCGAAACCGCATTCTGCAGCTCTGCCAGTTCGCCTTGCGAATCGTAGTTCTCCGGCCCCACTACCTTAGCCGTCACCTTGTACTCCGCGGCAGCCTTCTTGAATCCGGTCGCTACCGACTGCCAATAAGGCAACGATGAATTCACCGAAATCAGATAGAAGACCTCTTTGTTCGAGTGCCGGTTGCACCCGGACGTCAACGCCAACCCGAACACCACCATCGTCAACACTGCTGCTTTAATCGCTTTCATCGTTACCTCCCTGCTGAACTTTCTTGAAGTATTTGCACGGCTGGAGCCGCATTTCGTCCCCGTGCCAGCCCATCAAAAATTCCGGCTGGATACTACTCCCGCTCATCGGCCATTGTCCAATCCCAACCAGGAAGTCCATCTCTACAGGAGGTACATATCAAAAATTGACTGTCATCCTGAGCGAAGAATGGCGCGCTTCTTGCGCCATTCGTAGTCGAAGGACCTTCGGTTCGGGTCCTTAACTTATGCAATGAACTTTAGAAACAGGACACTAGACGAAAGAGTTTTATAGCACTCCGCCGTTTGCTGCCCGCGTGATTCACGGCACAGCGTCTGCACCACCGTCCCCCTCTGCGGTATAACCAGACGTAAGCGCTTTGGTCTGAATCGTCGCCCCAAGGCTGAAATCATGACTGACCTCAAGACCGATCCTTCGGCTCAACTCCCGCCCGGAATCGCCGTCTGCGGCGCACCGGACAGCGCTCTGGCTCGCCGCGCTCACACCGAGCTGCCCCATCCCTATCGCACGCCCTTTGCCCGCGACGCCGCCCGCATCCTCCACACCCGCGCCTTCCGCCGCCTCGCCGGCAAAACCCAGGTCTTTGCCCGCCTGCCCGGCGACCCGCCCAGCGACCACTTCCGCAGCCGCCTCACACACACGCTTGAAGTCACGCAGATCTCCCGCACCCTCGCCCGCGCCCTCGGCCTCAATGCCGAACTCGCCGAAGCCCTCGCCCTGGTCCACGACATCGGCCATCCGCCCTTCGGCCACGCCGGCGAAAAAGCCCTCGACACCGCGCTCCAGGCCCACGGACTCAGCTTCGACCACAATCTTCACGCCCTGCGCATCGTCACATGGTTCGAGGAGCGCTACCCCGCCTTTCGCGGTCTCAACCTCACCCTCGGCGTCCGTGAAGGCATCGTCAAACACTCCCGCGACTACTCCGCCGCCGCCCATCCAGAGCTGGCAGAATTCTTCCTCGACCAGTTCCCGCCGCTCGAAGCGCAAATCATCGACCTCACTGACGAAATCGCCTACCTCACCGCCGATCTCGACGACGGCCTCGACTCCGGCATCCTCTCCCTCGAAGAAGTCCGCACAGCCGTGCCTCTCTTCAGCGCCTTCCACGACGCCGCAAAACAGAGCTATCCCCACGCCGCGCCCAAGCTCGCCGTCTACGAAGCGCTCAGGCGTCTCCTCGATGCATTTGTATCCGATCTGATGATTGAAATCCGCGCCCGTGCCGGCGCCTCAGGCGCAACCTCCCTGGCCGAAATCCGCCAGGCCCCCGCGCGCCTCGCCGCTCTCAGCCCTCACATGGAAGACGTCCGCGACGCAACAAAAAAATTCCTCTACGCCAGCCTCTACAACTCCCCAGGGATGGAAGAGATCCACGCCCACGCCGCCCTGCTCGTCCAGAACCTGTTCGCCGCAATCGTGGCCGATCCCAGCCTGCTCCCCGCCGACCACCAGGCGCAGATCCCCACCGAAGGCCTCGCGAGAACCGTAGCCGACTACATTGCCGGCATGACCGACGCCTACATTGAGCAATTATGGGCTCGCTGCGACGGCCGGTAACAGCCTTTTGCGTTGTATCTCTTATTTCGTCGGAAGGAATTCGATCCGTGCCAAATCGTCCACGGCCTTGAAGTCGTAGTCCGCGGTCACCAGCACGTGGTCGGAGGAGTCCATTGCAACGTCAAGGGCAAATGTGTCCGCATAGGAGATCCTGCGATCCACTTTTAATTCTGCGGCATGTACAGCGCGGTCGCTTGTTGCCGTCACAATGATCGGCTGAAATCTGGACAGCATCGCGAGAGCGCGAGCTTGCCCCGGCTCACCAAGTCTCTTACGAACCTTGCCTGCAATTTCTCCCCACTGAACTGCTGAAATCGCGATCTCCGCAGTTTGAGCCATTCGAAGGGCTAGAATCTCCTCGACCCGATCCGCCCCTGCTTCAGAGTCCAGAAACCGTAGCACCGCCGAGGCATCCAAAACAAAAACCGTCACCTCGGCTCCTTACCAGCCTGCCTTTGCATCTTCTGCATGCCGATCAGCGATCAATTCATCGGTCATAGATGGTCCGCCGGCTGTCATTCCGCGCAATTCCTTTATCAGCCGCTTCGCGGCAGCCTGCGTCAACGGCCTGAGGATCAACTCATCCCCCTCTTGGTGAATGGCGACACGAGTCCCCGTGGTGATCCCGAGCGCTTCGCGAATCTGCGCGGGAATAACCAGTTGGCCCTTGCTGCTCACGGTGGAAAAAACCTGCTCCATGGCTTTCATCATACCAAAAGTAAGAATAAATACAATCAGTAAGACATCCTCAAATAGTAAGACAATAACCGCCACGCCTTACTAAGAGACGTCCGCCTTACTGCACCGTCCCCTGAGGCCGCAGCCTGCGCAAATCCAGCGCACACTCCACCGCATTCTGTGCATTCAGCCGCAGATTGTCCGCCGCCGCCCACAACCAAATCCGCGCAGTCAGGTTCGGATTCCGGCCCCCATGTTCCGGCCGCATCCGCACCAGCACGTCGTTCTGCCCCGTAGCCGCCAGGTTCGAAGGCGAATCCGTGTCTTCCAGCACTAGGTCCACATGCTCGCCGCTCAGCGCCTCTTCCAGCGCCGCAATCTCCACCGGCTTTTCCAAGTCCACTGCAATTGAAAACGTCATTCCGTGAAACGCCGGCACATGCACCACCTGCAAAGCCAGCGCCGGCCAGCGCCCGGCTGACAGCAACTCGTAGTGACGCCGAATCCTTGCCTCCACCGCGTTCAAATTGATCGTGGAACTCTCGCCCAGGCCCCCCAGCAGGTTGTAGGCCGCCTGCGCGTCGTAAATGGCCCGTGGTATCCCCTGAAAGCTCAGCAGGCTCACCGTCTGCTGGTGCAGCTCGTCCATGGCGCCGCGCCCAAACTCACTCGCAGGCAACATCACTGTAGCCGCCGCCAGCCGCACCGGAGCCGTCTGCTGCACCCGCTCCACAAGCAATCCAAGCGCCACTGCCGCCGGATGCGCCGGAGCCACCGCCGGCGTAAACAGGTCCACCGTCGCCGCCTCGGAGCCAAGCCATGGCGCGCGCACCACCACCCCGGCCTCCTGATCCAGCGCCCCGCTCAAATCCAGAACCGTCGATCCGGAACGCAGCGCCTCCCGCCAGTGTTTCCGCGTCAGCGCCTCGTTGCCGCAGAAAAAAGTAAAGTCCACGCGCTCAAAAGCGTCCACGCCAATCGTCTGGATGACGGTGACCTCATCGCCCACCTGGTCCAGTTGGCCCTGCGCTTCTCCCTCGTCCAGCAACGCAAAGCGGGCCGCCGCCAGCGGCGACTCCGAAATGGCCTCTTTCAACTCCCGGCCCAAAAGGCTCGAGGCTCCGGCTATTGCAATCTTGTACACAGGCATCCTTCAATCGAATCGAAATTCCAGGTCTTTGTCCGCTTATTGTTGTACCAAAGCTGGGTGCCCCATCCTCGCCATTCTGAGCAAAGTCGAAGAACCTGCTTCTTGAAAATTTGTGGCTAGGGTGGAATACGGCGACACTCCATCGCAACCTACGAAATCATACGGTCAAAGACCTACAGATATCGCAGCGAATCCCGCTTCTCGGCGTCTTCTTCCTGAGGGTCAACTGCTGCATCCGGCGAGCCCGCCGGCGCTTCCAGCGGCCTGCTTCTCCGCCGCCGCGACCACCCGTACGCCGCCCGCGCCCAGATCCCCGAGAACATGTATATCAGCCCAATCAAGAACATCACCACGTTCGAGTACCGCAGCAGCACATACAGGAAGATCGCCACCGGCACCAGAACCTGGAACGGATGGCGCCGCGAAAAGTTGATCTCCTTGCCCGACCAGAAACGCCACGTGCTCACCATCAGGAATCCGCACAGCGCCACCAGACCCAGCCACGGGAGCGAGATCCACCAATACGCTACCGGTATTCCATAGCAGAGATGAATCGTTGACGCCAACAACCCCGCCGCCGCCGGAATCGGCATTCCTACAAAATACTTCCGCCCCGGCAGTCCCGGATTCCTCGGCTGCGCATCGTGCGAGATGTTGAACCGCGCCAGACGCGACACCCCGCTCAGCAGAAACAGAAAACAGATAAATGCGCCCGCCTGCATCAAGTGTTGCCGCACCTGCGGATTCGCCATCTCCGGCAAATAGTGGAATCCCCACACAAAGGCCAGCAGGCTCGGCGCCACGCCAAACGTAATCGCGTCCGCCAGCGAATCCAGTTCCTTGCCAAAGTCGCTGCATGTATTCGTCATGCGCGCGATCCGCCCATCCAGCGCGTCGAACGGAATCGCAAACAGGATCGCAATCGCCGCCCAGTCAAGATGCGACTGCGCGTTGCCGCTGATCGCTTCAATGGTTTGCAGAATCGAAAAATAGCCTGCCCCGATATTCACCGAAGTAAACAGCGACGGCAGCAGGTACATGCCACGGTGAATCCGCGCCTGCCTGGCTTTGGCCCGTTCCGGATCGTGAAGTGAGTCGTGGTGAAAATTCAAAGGCGATCTCCCTCTGTCATTGCCGCCAGCACGCTCGATCCGCCCTTCACGCGTTCGCCCACCTTCACCCGCAGCGCCGCCTCGGCCGGAATCACTACATCCACTCTGGAGCCAAACTTGATCAGTCCCACCCGCTGCCCGCGCTCCACACGATCGCCCTCAACATGGTTGAACACGATCCGACGCGCCAGCAGTCCCGCAATCTGCTTGAAGGTGACCTCAAACCCCTCGCCACGCACCGTCACCACATTCTGCTCGTTGCGCTCGGCCGAGGCTGGATTCATGGCGTTCAGGTATTGGCCCTTCTGATAATGCACACGGCTCAACACCCCGCCGATCGGCGAGCGGTTCACGTGCACATCAAATACGCTCAGGAAGATGCTGATCCGCTGTCGCGGACCTTCGGGCGTGTTGATCGCAACTGTCTCGGTGACCAATCCGTCGCCCGGCGACACAATCAATCCGTCGCCCGCCGGAATCGTCCGCTGGGGATCGCGGAAAAACCACAGAAAAAACGCCGCCAGCACAACAGGCGCAATGCCCCACGCGACTCCGCCCGTAAACCACACCAGCGCCGCCGCCACCGCCAAAAGGCTCAAACCGTAGATGTAACCGTCACGAACCATAGTCCTGAACGATTATACGGTTATCCGCCGCTCACGGCAGTATCCGACCCGTGTTCGCCGCGATTCCGCCGTGCGGATCAAGCCCGAACAAAGAGACGCACTCATACCCGCGACCGCTCCGTCCGGGCCCACCGCACCACAAAACCCCTATCGTCCGCGTGCTTTAAGCGACCGCCGGTATCCGGCGCTCGAGCGCGAAGATCAGGTCCTTCGCGTGCAGCTTCAGCTTTTTCAGGCGAACCTCTTCGAGTTGTTCATCCTCGCTGAGGTAGGGCTTTTGAATTAATTCTTCCAACCGCTGAGCGTAGCGACGGTGTTCGGCTTGCAGGCGGGCTAACTCTTCGCTCAGCGTCGGATCCTGTACTTCGTCCATCAAGCACCTCCGGATTGTCTAAGAACATTTACATATATCGCCGTCAACGTGCAACTCGCAAGCAAGAAAATTACTAAAAGTAACGTCAGCTTGTGAATTTCATTCCCAAACACATCCATGCGTGACAGGCATCACACTCCACTGTCCGCAAACCTTACACTTACCCCAAAATTCACCCCAGCTTGATACTCATCAGAACCGCATCCTCTTCCGGGTCAGCGTAGTAGCGCGGCCTCCGCCCAGCCTCGTCCCAGCCCAGAGAACGGTAAAACCCGAGCGCCGGCTCATTGGACGCGCGCACCTCCAAAAGGACCTCGCCCACTCCAGCCGCCTTCAACTCCTCCACGAGCGCCCAGAAAATATTTTTCCCGATCCCCCGCCCCTGCTCCTCAGCCCTGACCGCAATCGACTCCAACTCCCCCTCCGGCGCCACCACGCTGGCCACGGCGAAACCCATGACTGAGCCCGCCTCCGCCACCAAAGCAACCCGCCTCGGTGCCGTCCCTTCGCCCAGCGCCGCCACATAAGCCGCCCTTGTCCAATGCGGCGCATCCTTCAGGCTCATGGCAATCGCCATCACCTCGTCCAGATCGCTCGCGCGCATCCGCCGCACCCGCACGCCAGCCTTCATGCCCGTTGCCGCCCCGCCGCCGCGGCCTCTCCAAAAATCTCCGCATCCGACCGCCGCAGATAATGCCCGTCCAGCAGCGCCAGATCCACATTCCCGCCCGCCACCAGCCGCGCCTCGCCCAACCGCAACGCATCTCTGGCCGCTGGCGCCCCGCACCGCACCAACTGCGTCTCCGGCCACGCCAGGCCAAGCAGCTTTGCCGCACTCTCGTCGCAAACCGCAACCCGCAGCGGCGCAGGCTGAATCGCTCCGAGTTGCCCAGCCCCAGCCAGCAACTCCCTCGCCGCCGATCCCATCTCTTCCACGCGCAGGTACACCTCGTCCCGATGCGCATCCAGAGCCGCCGCCGGCACCCCCGACTTCCGCGCCAGCACCAGCAGCCGCGACAGCGCCACCACCGGAATCTGCGCGCCCTCCGCGAGTCCCTTCACCGCGCTCAGCCCCACCCGCACCCCGGTAAAGCTGCCCGGCCCGTTCACGGCTACAATCCCGCCCAACTCCTTCAGCCCGACGCCCGCATGCGCCAGCAACTCCGCCACAGCCGCCACCAGCGTCGCCGCGTAACTGCGTCCTTCCAGCTCCGCCTCACCCAGAATCTCCAGGTCCCGCCCCGCAAGCCGTCCCAACGCCACTGACCCCGCAGGCCCGCACGTATCAATCGCCAGCAACATCCCGCCCGGCTGCATCGCCGTTCCCGGCATCAAATAGCTCGTTCCCATAATCCCCTCAGCATGACACAGCCGCAGCCGCTGCTTCCACCCCGTCCAACCAGATGAACGCACCCTGTTGATCGAGCCGGCCCCGCTTTACTCCATTGCCGTTCATCCACCGCATTCCCGCTCGGAGGTAGCAGTCGAGAACAGCCAGGAGCTGGCCCTGCAGGGGCGTCTGAATCGTACTGAATGATTTTCGATCGAGCCACTGTTGCAACGCGATGAGAGTCAAGAGGGGCCTGCATTTCGCAATGCAGGCCCCCGCTCACAACCCCAACAAACGATAACCAGAATTCCCGACTCGCGCCGCCTATAGCATTTTCGGAATTGCTGTAAACCGAAGACATGCACTCAAGTGGCTTTTTCATCAAGAAAAAGCCACCTCTCTATGCACTCAAGATGTCTATACTAATTCCGAAAATGCTCTAAACCGCCGCCAGCGCCTGCTCCAGATCCGCAATCAGATCTTCCTTGTCCTCGATCCCAACCGACAGCCGCACGCGCCCCTCGGTAATCCCCATCGCATCGCGAAACTCCTGGCTCACCGATCCATGCGTCGTGGTCGCCGAGTGCGAAGCCAGCGACTCCACCCCGCCCAGCGACTCGGCATTCAAGAAGATCTTGATCGCCGCCAAAAACCGCGCCGCTTCCTCCCGCGACTTCAGCTCGAAGCTCATCATCGATCCAAAACCTTTTTGCTGCCGCACAGCGAGCTCATGCTGCGGATGGCTCTTCAGCCCCGGATAGGCCAGCTTCGTCACCTTGGGATGCGTCGAAAGAAACTCCGCCACCGCCCCCCCGTTCTCTTCATGCTGCCTCACACGCAGCGGCATCGTCTTGATCCCGCGCAGCACCAGGAAGCACTCAAACGGCGACATGATGCCGCCCGCCGCCTTCTGCACCAGCAGGAACCGTTCCTTATGCTCCGGCTTTGAGCCAATCAGCGCGCCGCCCAGCCCATCCGAGTGACCGTTCAAATACTTCGTCGTCGAATGCATCACGATATCCGCGCCCAGCGCCAGTGGACTCTGCAGCACCGGCGAAAGGAACGTGTTGTCCACGCTCACCTCGGCACCGTGCGCATGGGCAATCTTCGCCACCCCGGCAATATCGGTCAGCACCATCAGCGGATTGCTCGGCGTTTCAATATGCACCAGCTTCGTATTCGGCCGCATCGCCGCTTCCACGGCCTTCAGGTCGCTCGTATCCACATACTCGACCTTGATGCCGTATCCACTCACGATCTGCTCCAGCAGCCGCACCGTCCCCGCGTAAACGTCCCGCGAACAGATCAGGTGGTCGCCCGTCTTCAGCATCGCCACCAGGCCCGCAATCGCCGCCATCCCGCTGGTAAACGCATGGCCGCTCGTGCCGCCCTCCAGAGCCGCCAGCGCCGTCTCCAGCCTGTCCCGCGTCGGATTCCCCGCACGCGAGTAATCCCACCCGCGATCGGTCCCGATCCCGGTCAGCTCAAAGGTTGAAGAAAGGTAAACGGGAACATTCACCGCGCCCGTCAGCGGGTCCGGGTGCTGCCCGGCATGTACAGCAAGGGTCGAGTATTTGTATGGGGACATAATCAGGTCTTTTCTTAGATCTCCTGCCTTCTAGCTTATCGCGTCAGCACCGGAAACCTGCTCACGCAGTTCTTTCCCTCTGACAAATGCTGGGTGCCCCAAGTCTCGATTTTGAGACCTGGGATAACAAAAACCTCACCCTGCGAACTTTCCCTAGCCCCTCTCTCACTGCAGTATCGGAATCCCCGCAATCCGTTTCTGCCACTCCGCCGGACCTGTCTGATGCACGCTGGTTCCCTTCGAATCCACCGCCACCGTCACCGGCATATCCCGCACGTCGAACTCGTAAATCGCTTCCATGCCCAGGTCGCCGAAGGCGACCAGCCGTGACCCAACAATCGCCTTTGCCACCAGGTAAGCCGCGCCTCCCACAGCCATCAGGTACACCGCGCCAAATTCCTTGATCGCCTCAATCGCTACCGGCCCCCGCTCGGCCTTGCCCACCATGCCCAGCAATCCCGTCTCGGCCAGCATCTGCCGTGTGAACTTATCCATCCGCGTCGCCGTCGTCGGCCCCGCCGGCCCCACAACCTCTTCGCGCACCGGGTCCACCGGGCCGACGTAATAAATAAACCGCCCCTTGAAATCCACCGGCAGCTTCTCGCCACGGCTCAGCATATCCGTCATGCGTTTGTGCGCCGCATCGCGCCCCGTCAGCAGCTTGCCCGTCAGCAGCAGAACCTCGCCCGGCTTCCACGTTGAGGCTTCTTCCTTTGTCACCGTATCCAGATGCACCCGCCGCGCGCCAGACACGTCATGCGTCAGCTTAGGCCAGTCTTCCAGGTTTGGCGGATCAAGATACACCGGCCCGCTTCCATCCAGCACGATATGCGCATGCCGCGTCGCCGCGCAGTTGGGAATCATCGCCACCGGCAGATTCGCCGCGTGCGTCGGATAGTCCAGCACCTTCACATCCAGCACCGTCGTCAGCCCGCCCAGCCCCTGCGCACCAATCCCCAGCCGATTTACCTTGTCGTAAAGCTCCACGCGCAGCTTCTCCGCCGTAGTCACCGGCCCCCGCGCAATCAAATCCTGAATGTCGATCGGGTCCATCAGCGATTGCTTTGCCAGCAGCATCGCCTTCTCCGATGTCCCCCCGATCCCGATCCCCAGCATCCCCGGCGGACACCATCCCGCCCCCATCGTCGGCACCGTCTTCAGCACCCACTCCACAATCGAGTCCGAAGGATTCAGCATCGCAAACTTCGACTTCGCCTCCGAGCCTCCACCCTTGGCCGCGACAGTAATTTCGACCGTCCCACCCTTCACCAGCTCCACCGTCACGCAAGCCGGCGTATTGTCCTTGGTGTTCTTCCGCGCCCCCGCCGGATCGGCCAATATCGACGCCCGCAACTTGTTATCCGGATCCAGATAAGCCCGCCGCACGCCCTCGTCCACCATCTCCTGCACATCCTTCGCCTCTTCGCCCGGCGCAGGCTCGAAGCGCACATCCATCCCGACCTTAAGAAATGCCGTCACGATCCCCGTATCCTGGCAAATCGGCCTGTGTCCCTCGGCGCACATCCGGCTATTGATCAGAATCTGCGCAATCGCATCCTTCGCCGCCGCCGACTCTTCCTTCTCATAAGCCTTCGCCAGGCTAGTAATGAAATCCACCGGGTGGTAGTAGCTGATGTACTGCAGCGCGCCTGCAACGCTGGCAATGAAATCTTCCTGCCGAATCACGGTCATGGAATTCTCCTCGAACTCTCCTAAGGTTAATGGATGCGTGAAGTTTTTGCCCGGTGGTAACGACGCTATATCTTGTGGGAACCATTCCGCACGCCACCGTTTTATCAGCAGGTCAATCCCTTCAAATCCGCCCCCATGCCCTAATCTAGAACCATGAACGACCTCACCACGGAATCCCAGCAGACCGCGCCCTCGCAGCAGCCCCCCTTCGACCTCCTCGTCGTCGGCGCCGGTCCCACCGGCCTCGCCTGCGCCATCGAAGCCCAGAATGCCGGACTCCGCGTTGTCGTCGTCGACAAGGGCTGCCTCTGCAACTCTCTCTTCCACTACCCCGCCCACATGACCTTTTTCACCACCTCCGAGCGCCTCGAAATCGGCGGCATCCCCTTTCCCAGCCCCAACGCCAAGCCCTCGCGCGACGAAGCCCTCCAGTACTACCGCCTCGTTGCCGTCTACTACAAACTCGACGTCCGCCAGTACCAACGCGTCAAAAAGATCACCGGCGCCGACGAAGCCTTCACCGTCCACATCGAAGACCGCTTCGGCCGCCCCGGCCTCATTCAGACCCGCAAGCTCGTCATCTCCTCCGGCTACTACGACCTGCCCAACTTCATGAACATCCCCGGCGAGAACCTCAGCAAAGTCCACCACTACTACGTCGATCCCCACCCCTATTTCGAGATGGATGTCGCCGTCATTGGCGGCAAAAACTCTGCTGCCATCGCGGCCCTCGAGCTGTGGCGCAGCGGCGCGCGCGTGACGCTGATCCACCGCGGCGACGGAATCCAGCCCCACGTCAAATACTGGATCAAGCCCGACATCGAGAACCGCATCAAGGACGGAGAAATCAAGGCCTTCTTCAACTCAAAAGTCGCGGAGATCACCCCCGACACCGTCATCGTCGAAACTCCCAATGGCCCCACCACCATCCCCAACGACTTCGTCTTCGCCATGACCGGCTATCACCCCGATTTCACCTTCCTTGAAAAACTCGGCGTCCAATTCGAAGGCCCCGACAAGCTCCCGCACTGCAATCCTGAAACACTCGAGAGCAATGTCCCCGGCATCTACCTCGCAGGCGTCATTGTCGCTGGCTCCCGCACCAACGAGATTTTTATTGAAAATGGCCGATTCCACGGCCGTCAGATTGCCGCAGCGCTTGCATCTAACCTCAACGAACAGAGCCGGAACCGGCAAGCCGATCCCGCCGGGGATCCGGTGGACTGATCCACCCGATTCTTAAGCAAAGGCAGGCACTCCTTATGCGTTGGTGGCCCCGTGCTTTTTTCGAGCAAAGCCAGGCTTTCCTCATGCGTTGGTGGCCCCGCACCATTCGAGGGCAAATGCTCGCCGGCCTGCTGCTGCTTGAAACCCTCTCCATCACCCTCTTTGCCGTCTTGCTCGTCCGCCAGCAAACAAACGAAGCCTACATCCGCGCCCGCACGCGCCTCTCCTACGAAGCCACCTCCGTCGCCCTGCAATCCAGCGAGGCTTTGCTCCAGGAGAGGCCCGGCTATGTCGCTCTGGCCGTCAAAATGATGGGCGAAGCGCCCACCGTGGCCGTCGCCAAAGTTACTGACGCTGCTGGCAACGTCCTCTTCATCAGCACAGGCGAGGCCGACCAGACCAGACTTGAACCCAAAGAACGCGCCCAGATCCCCCTCGGCCGCGACGATCCAAGATTCTTCGTCCTCGATGGCAACCGCTGGGAGAGCGTCGCCTCCATCTACACCAACAACAACCTGCGCGGATACGCCTGGGTCCAGTTCGATAAAACCTGGTCAAGGGAGCAGCTCCGGTACATCCTCCGCGACACGGCCCTCTTCGCCATCATCTGGCTCATCGCCTCCGCCGTGCTCGTTCTCCTCATGGCCCGCTCCATCTCCCGGCCCCTGGCCACGCTTCAGCGCGGCACCCGCGCCCTGATGACCGCCCCGGAAGATAGCAGCAGCTTCCCCCTGCGCGCCAATGTGCAAAACGAAATCGGCGAACTCATCGTGGTCTTCAACCGCATGGTCGCCTCCATCGCCGAGCAGCGCTCAGGTCTCAACGACACTCTCTCCCTGCTCGACTCCATGCTCGCCAATGCCCCCATCGGCCTGGCCTTCTTCGACCGCAGTTGCCGCTTTACCCGCGTCAACCAGGTCTTTGCCGACCTCACCGGCGTCTCCCTCAGCGGCCACCTCGGCCGCACCCTGCCGGAGTTGCTGCCTCAACCGGCCGCCCAGCTCATTGAGAGCGCGGTGCTCCGCGTCTTCGCCGAGCAGGAGCCGATGCGCAACTTCGAAATCAGTGGACAAGGCGGAAAACCCGGCCAACCATGGACCTGGCTCGTCAGCGCCTACCCGGTTCGCACCACCCCGCAGCAAATCCGTTGGGCCGGCATCATCGTCCTCGATGCCAGCGACCGCAAACGCAGCGAAGAAGCTCTCCGCAAGGCTGAGAAGCTCGCCGTCACCGGCCGCCTCGCCGCCTCCATCGCTCACGAAATCAATAACCCCCTCGAGGCCATCACCAACCTGCTTTTCCTGCTGCGCAACTATTGCCAGCTCCAGGACCCCGCACTCAACTACGTCACCATGGCCGAGTACGAGGTCCGGCGCATCTCCGAAATCACGCAGCAGACTCTTCGCTTCTACCGCCAATCCACATCCCCTGCCCGCACCAGGATGAAAGACATCCTCGACTCTGTTCTCAGTCTCTATCAGGGCCGATTCAACTCACTCAGCCTTCAGGTCGAACGCAAATACGACCCCGAGCTGGACCTCTTCTGCTTCGCCGGAGAAATCCGCCAGGTCTTTGCCAACCTGGTCGGCAACTCCATTGACGCCTCCGCCCCCGGCGGCCGCCTCATGGTCCGCGCCCGCCGCTCCCGCAACTGGAAAGATCCCCTCCAGGCCGGCGTCCGCTTCACCCTGGCCGACACCGGGGCAGGGATGGAGCGAGAGGTACTCGAACGCGCCTTCGAAGCCTTCTTCACCACCAAGGAAGTCACCGGAACCGGCCTCGGCCTCTGGGTCAGCCTTGAAATCGTCAACAAGCACCACGGCCTCATCCACGCCCGCAGCCGTGCTGCCGCTTCCGGCAAGCCCTCCGGCACCGTCTTCCAGTTCTTCATCCCCGACGATCCCAACCTGCTAGTCGCAACCGAACCCTCCTCCGGCAACGCCACTTGAGCGCAAGGCAAACGGCATCTTAACTCCAGCTTCGAATGAAGGGTAAGCGCTTTACAGGCGCGGAAAAACTCCGCCCGGTGAAGGATACGGGCTTCACTAGCTGCAGAAAAACTCTTATTGATCCGCTGTTTTGAAAGGGCCCGTCTTCAGCCGTGCCGAAGACGGTCGGATAATCTATGGGCTTTAAAGGCTGCGGAAAAACTCCTCACTGTGAAGGGTACGGGCTTTAGCCCGTACATAAACCCTGCAAAATGAGTTGGGCTTTAGCCCCTGAGGGATGCTTTTCGGCTCCTTCGCTCCAAATCTGCCCTTTTTCGCAGCCCGTTTAGCCCCTGCACTCCCTCCGTGCCGGGTGCCCCAGATCTCGCCTATGATACTTGGAAATCAGCCGCAAAAACTCAGGGCAGATTCAAACTCCGCAGTCTGTTTACATTGAATAGATCGAAGTTACCCGCCGGCTTCGCCATGCACCGGCTCCTCGATCTGACCTGCGCCGCATACGACCGCGTCACGTGCAGCCGGTCCATCACCACATACCGCGTCCGCAACCCGTTCACGGTCGCAGGCAGTTGCGCCGGAACCATCCTGCGGTCCACATAGATCACCAGCGCGGCCTCTTTCGGATTGTCCAGGCTCTGGCCCACGCCCACCCCGAAGAACGCCCGATTCTGCTTCATCAGGCTCTGCGCCATCTGCTGCTTGACCGCCGCCGCCTGGCTCAGCACCGCGCCCACCAGCCCCTGAACAGCATTCGCCTCCAGAGCCGTCTGCGGCGCCACTCCAAACAGCACCGACCGCGCCGTAGTCGGAATCACGATCGTGCGCACTCCATCCACCGTCGCCGGCACATTCACGCTCATGCCCGCGTCCACGTAGAGAATCACCGCGGCCTCACCGGCGTGATCGCTGCTCTTGCCCGCCGCCACACCCAGAATCCCTGTCGACCGATTCACCAGCATCAGCGCCTGTCCCAGCGCATTCTCAACGCGCGAGGTCTCGGCAGCCGTCAGCGTCCGAGCCTGCGCGGACTTCACCGTACTGTTGCCATAGTTCAGGCAACTCACCGCGTGGTCGGTCGTGCCCACAAACGTGTACGGAGTCCCCCCGCCCACCTGCGCACTCAGTTCGTTCAGCACATCCGAAACCGGATTCGCCACTCCCTCGCTCACTCCAGATATGCTCACTCCACCGGCAAAAAATAGTCCCACCGGCTCGGCCGTCGAGCTATCCACCACCAGCGCCCCCGAGTCGCCCGCATCACTGAACTGGTTTCCGCTCACGCCAATCTGGTTCGTAAAAATCTTGGTCAGGTAAGCCTTGGTCTCCGCGCAATCCGTAAAATAGTCCACGCTCACATCCAGGTTCACCGCCGAGATGCTCGCGCACGTAAGCCCGGTCGTCCGCCCGCTCTTGGCCACGCTCATGTTCAGCGATGCGCTCTCGCCCCTGCCACCCGTCGAAGAGATCCCCGGAGGCGCCGCGGCCAGCGTCCCGTTCCCCTGTAGCGCGCCGAGTTCCAGAATGTTCCCCGCCGCACTCACCGCGTGCGAGTTCACCGCCGCAATCGCCGCGTCCGCATTGGTCGAACTCGACTTCAGCGCCAGAAACCCCGTCAGCGTGCCCACCGGCGTAATCGCTGCTCCGGTCAGCCCGTATGGCATGCATTTGTCGTCGATCAGTCCCGGCTGCACAATCGTCTCGCCCACGCTTGCCTGGTCGCTCCGCGCCAGCACGTGGTTATTGCTCAACAAGTATTGCGTCCCGCTGCTGTTCTGGATCAGCGACCCCAGCGTCCCGCCGCAGCAATCCACAATCTGGTTGCCGCTTGCGTCGTAGTCGTTGTTGTTGCCGCCCGAGCTGCCCAGTGAAACCGGCGTCGCCAGTATTGTCTCGTGTGTCGCCGGATCGCTCGATACCCCCGCCGTGTTCAACAAAATGTTGCTTGCGGTCCGCGATGAGGAACTGCCCACCGTCGCCACAATATAAGTACTTCCCGTAGACGTAACCGCCGCCGGCGCCGTGTACGTCACCGTGCAGTAAGTAAACGCCGTGCTGCTGCGCGTGCAGTTCGTCGCGCCCAGCGATCCCTGTCCACCGCTCGACCCGCTCGCCGTACTCGACAATCCGTAACTGATTCCCGTGTGCCCGCCTGCTTCCGCCAGGTACCCCGTCACCGTCAAAGTTCCGTTCGCCCCCAATGCCGCGTTCTCCGGAGTCAGCGGCTGCAGAAATCCCGGCGTCACCGTCAGCACCGCGCTCGCCGCCACGCCGGAATTTGAAGCCAGCGTTGCCGTCACCGTCACTTGCGCGCTGTCCGCCGTCAGATAGCTAGGCGGCGTGTATTGCCCACTTGCCGTGATCGTGCCCGCGCCGCTGTTCGCATCCCCGCCCGTCACCTTCCACGTCACGCTCGCCGCGCCGCCACTGGCCAGCGCCGCCGTAAACTGCTCCACCGAAGCGCCCGACGAATTGGCCGCGTTGCAGCCCGTGCAATTGGTATCGACCGAAGTTGTGCCTGGAGCAATCGAGAACGTCCCATTCGACGGACTCGCCGTCACGCCTCCGCCACAGCCCGCCAGCACGCACACCACGGGAATCGCCGCCATCGCCACCGCACGAGCCACCATGCCGCCCCGCCGCGCAAAGCTATCCCGTGCGTCCGCGCGGTTCAATCCGCGCAGCCGCCGTCCCTTCCTCGCGTGTAGACTCTCGTTCAGAACTTCCAATGCCTTCCTTTTAGCTATTGCGCAGCATTCGCTGTTTCAACGTCTACTCCACTTTCATGTTAGACCCCTGCCACCCGCCAAACGTTGCTTCTCCGCAAACCCCGCGCAATTGCCAATCTGAAACAAAGACCAGCCCCGTGCCCCACCCACGCAGAGCCTCTCCTGGCCCCTCTGCGCTCTAAACTGGTACCAAGGAGCAATCCATGGATTACATCAATCTCGGCAACACCGGACTCAAAGTCTCCCGCATCTGTCTCGGCTGCATGACCTATGGTTCTCCAGCCACCGGCAAACTTCTGCCCGGCCGCCAGCCCTGGGCTCTCAATGAAGCCGACAGCCAGCCCTTTCTCCGCCAGGCTCTCGATCTGGGCATCAATTTCTTCGATACCGCCAACGTCTACTCCAGCGGCGACAGCGAGTCCGTTCTCGGCCGCTTCCTCAAAGCCAACACCCGCCGCGAATCCATCGTCCTCGCCACCAAAGTCCAGGGCCTCATGCGCGAGGAGCCCAACGGCCGCGGCCTCTCCCGCAAAGCCATTCTTTTTGAATTGGATCAGAGTCTCCAGCGCCTCCAGACCGACTACATCGACCTCTATCAAATTCACCGCCTCGATCCGGAAACTCCGATCGAAGAAACTCTTGAAGCCCTCCACGACGTGGTCAAGGCCGGCAAGGTTCGCTACATCGGCGCATCGTCCATGTACGCCTGGCAATTCGCCAAAGCCCTCTACCTCGCCCGCCTCAATGGCTGGACCCGCTTTGTCTCCATGCAGAACCACTTGAACCTTCTCTATCGCGAAGAAGAGCGCGAGATGATGGGCCTCTGCCAATCCGAAGCGATCGCCGTCATTCCCTGGAGCCCTCTTGCCCGCGGTCGTCTCACCCGCCCCTGGCAAAGCGAACCGACCAAGCGTCTCCAGACCGATGCCTTTGGCAACTCCATGTACTCCCGAACCGAAGAAGCCGATCGCAAAGTCATCGACGCCCTCGGGGCTCTTTCCGAACAGCGCGCAATCCCCCGCGCCCAGTTGGCTCTTGCCTGGCTCCTCAACAAGCCCGGAGTCACCGCCCCCATCGTCGGCGCCACCAAACCACATCATCTGGAAGACGCCGTAGCCGCTCTCACCGTAAAACTGACAACAGAAGAAATCGCAGCCCTGGAAGCCCCTTACATCCCCCATCCCGTCCTGGGCTTCAGCTAAAGCCGGATAACGAGGTGCCCATTCTAGCCGCGGTGAGACTCCGGCTAGAATGGGATACCAAGCACTCCTACTCACCTCTCCCCTCGAACGAACCGATTATGATCGACCACTGAGAATCTCCAACAGATGTTCGTCTGCGAAGAGGGCCCTCCATGAAGCACTTCAATCGCCGCAATTTCCTGCGAACCTCAGGCTTGACCACCGCATCCCTGGCCCTCGGCAAAAGAACCGCCTGGGCGCAAAGTACTCCTTTCGCCACCACCACCTCCGGAAAAATCAGTGGCGCTCTCCTCGACGGCGTCAATGTCTTCAAGGCCGTCCCCTACGGTGCCGACACAGCAATGACGCGCTTCAAAGCCCCCACCCCTCCCACGCCCTGGAGCAATGTACTCGACTGCACCCTCTTCACCAACATGGCTCCGCAGTTGAGTCCCGCGCGCCCCCACTCGGCTCTCGCCCCCCGCGTTGCCCGCGAACTGGGCGCGGAGAGCGAAGATTGTCTCCACCTCAACATCTGGACCGCCGGCCTGCGCGACCACGGCAAGCGCCCCGTCCTTGTCTATTTTCACGGCGGCGCCTACAACAACGGAACCGTCAACAGCGACCTCTACGACGGAACCCGCCTCGTGCATCGCGGCGATGTCGTGGTCGTCACCGTCAACCACCGCCTCAACGCCTTCGGCTATCTCTACCTCGGCAACCTCGCGCCCGAGTACGCCGAGTCCGGAAACGCAGGCCAACTCGACCTCATCCTCGCCCTCAAGTGGGTCCGCGACAACATCGAAGAATTCGGCGGCGATCCCTCCCGCGTGCTCATCTTCGGACAGTCCGGCGGAGGCGCAAAATGCGCCACGCTGATGGCCACGCCCACTGCCAGCGGCCTCTTCCATCGCGTCATGACCATGAGCGGCCAGCAGATCAAGGGAGCGTCCATCCAGATCGCCTCAGACCGCGCAAAAACTGTCCTCGAAAAACTGGGCGTCACTCCCGAAAAGAATCTATCCGCCCAACTGAACGCCTTCACCATGGAGCAGATTCAGGCCGCCGCCCGCGCCGTCAGCGCCGACTGGCTTCCCGTCGTCGACCGCGTCACTCTTCCGCGCAATCCCTTCGACCCCGATGCGCCCGCGCTCTCCGCAAAAGTCCCCATGATCCTCGGCAACGTCCACGACGAAACCGCCCTGCCCATGCGCCCCGACGCCCTCACCTGGGACAACGCCGCCTCGGTCCTCTCCACCGCCGTCAGCCAATACCTCGGCCCCTACACCGCGGAACAGGTCGTAGCCAAATATCGCGAGATCTATCCGAATTACTCTCCGGACCAGGTCGATACAGCCGCCGCCACCGCTTTCCGCGCCTGGCCCGCCCAGCGCTGGGAAGCCGAGCGCCGCGCCGCCGACCCCGTCAGCCAGCCGCGCACCTGGGTCTACCAGATGAACTTCCCCGGCGCGAACGGCAAGGCGCAGCACACCATCGACATCCCTTTCATGTTCGATAACATCGCCATCGCCGAGGTCCAGGTCGGTTCGTCCCCCGACCAGCTAGCCGCCGCGAACACCCTCGCCGCCACCATGTCCGCAATGCTCATTCACTACGCCCGAACCGGCAATCCAAACTGCGCCGGCCTTCCGCAATGGCCCGCCTACGACCTCAAAACCCGCGCCACCATGATCTGGGACCGCGCCCCTCACGTCGAAAACGACCCCCGCCGCGCCGAACGCCTCTTCGCTGAAAAGTCCCACTACCATCAGGCCGGCACTCCTTTGCCTTAACCTGCCACCAAGCCGTCTTTCTATTCCCTATTCCCTGCTTTTTCACCCCACCGTCAGCACCAGTTTCCCGAAGTGGCTCCCCTCTTCCATCCGCGCCAAAACCTCCCGCACCTGCATCCAGGGAAACTCCTCGCCCACCGGCCGCAGTTGCCCCAGCCAGATCGCCTTGTTCATCTCCACAAAATCCCGCCTCGACCCAACGTAAATCCCGTGGATCCGCGCCATCTTGTGCAGAATCAAACCCATCGGAAGCGGCTCGGCGCCCTCGGCCAGCACCCCCACCTGCGCCACCGTGCCCCCGGTCCGAATCGCCTTCAGCGAACGCCCCAGCGTCCCCGCTCCGCCCACTTCCACCACTAGGTCAACCCCTTCGCCGCCGGTCTGCTCCACCACCCAGCGTTCCCAATCCGGGTTGTCGCGATAGTTCAGCCCCGCGTCCAGCCCCAGCCGTCTGGCCCGCTCCAGCTTCTCGTCGCTGCTTGAAATACCCAGCACCCGCAATCCCCTCATCCGCGCAAACTGAAGGGCAAAAATCGAAACCCCGCCCGTTCCTTGGATCAGAACCGTTCCGCCCGGTTTCAAGTCCCCGGCTGCCAGCGCATTCCACGCTGTCACTGCCGCGCAGGGCAGCGTCGCCCCCTCCTGGTAGCTCAGGTGCTCCGGAATTCCAACCAGCCCAGCCTCCCGCAGAACCACGAAGTCGGCCAGCATTCCGTTCACGTCTCCGCCCAGAGCCCCCTTCGCCCGCGCAGGAATCAACGGTCCATCCAGCCAATTCTGCATGAAGATTCCGGCCACGCGATCCCCGGGCTTCCACGCCGTCACCCCCGCCCCCACGGCCACCACTTCCCCCGCTCCATCCGAGCAGGGAATGCGCGGCAGCTTCATTTTGGGGTTGTACTTGCCCTTGATCACCAGAAGATCCCGGTAATTCAAAGAAATCGCACGCACCCCAACCAGAACTTCACCGGGGCCGGGCACAGGGGTCGGCCTCTCCACAAACTCCAGAGAATCAACGCCAAACCACGAAATCTGCCATGCTAGCATCTCGCAATCCTCTACCTTTCCAGGGCAATTCGAATCACTGCGCGGGACGCAATGTCAACAAATACTCGTAGAATGAAGATATGGCTCGTGGATGGGAAAGTAAATCCGTGGAGGAGCAGATGGCAAATGCTGTGCAACAACCGGAGGTCGGCTTTGATAGCGGCTTTCAAACCGAAGATGCGCGGCGTCAGGCCGCATCGGATCGCGCCGCGCACGAACGCGAAAAACAAGCTCTAAACCTGCAACGCGAAAACATCCTCTCGCAAAGAACATCCAATCCAGCACGCCGGACCGCACTTGAAGCAGCCCTGGCCCAGATCGAAGGCCAGATCAGCGCCATGGGCTAAGGCGCTGGCCGGGAAGGCATTCAATGCCCTACCGCTCGCGATGAAACAGCAGCGAATTGGCCTGGTGCACAGGCGTCAGAACCACGCGCGCAATATTCACATGCGCCGGTCGCTTGACGGCCCACACAATCGTATCGGCCACATCCTCGGGGCTCAGCGGAGTCACGCCTTTGTACACCTTCGCCGCCTTTTCCGCATCGCCGCGAAATCTCACCAGGCTGAAATCCGTCTCCACCATCCCTGGTTCCACCGACGTTACTCGAACCGGCGTGCCCAGCAGGTCCTCGCGCAGCCCGTCGTTAATTAGCCGCACCGCCGCCTTGCTCCCGCAGTAGACCGCCCCATTCGGATAAGCAATCTCGCCGGCCGTCGAACCCAGGTTCACCACGTGCCCGTGCCCCCGCACCACCATCCCCGGCACCACGGACCGCGTCACGTAAAGCAGCCCTTTCACGTTGGTGTCGATCATCTCTTCCCAGTCTTCAATCTTGCCCGTATACAACTTTTCCAAACCGCGGCTCAACCCGGCGTTATTCACAAGCACATCGATGGCCGCCCACTCCTCCGGAAGCTCATCGATCGTCCTCTGCACCGCGATGCGGCTGCGCACATCCAGGTGTACGGAGTGAACTGCCGCCGCGCCCCGCGCCAAAGCAGCCGAAGCCACCTCGGCCAGTTTGCTCGCCCTGCGCGCCGCCAGCAGCAGCCGCGCCCCCTCGTCCGCAAAAGCAAGAGCCGTGGCCGCGCCAATCCCCGCGCTTGCCCCCGTAATAAAAACAATCTTCCCCTTCAGGTCCATGCCTCTATCCTACTCAAAAATCCCTATTGAAGTACGCCCCGCCGCTGCGCCATCTTGTACTGCCCCACCGCCCAATCCTCGCCGCCCAGCCCGGTCTTTTGCGCCTCGGCAAAAATCTCCGCCAGCGTATCCGCCAAGCTGAGCCGCGTCTTCCGGCTCGCGGCTGCTTCGCGCAGCAGCCCCACATCCTTGGCGCCCAGCCCAATCGTCGCCCCCGGCTGCTCCGGAGGATGCAGCATCACCTTCCCGTAAGCCGCATAAAACGGCGACTGGAACAGCGCGCTGTTCACCGTCTCCAAAAACGTCTCCGGCTCAATCCCCTGTCCCGCAGCAAACACAAACGCCTCGCTCAGTGAATGAATCATCGCGCTGATCAGAAAATTCCCGCCCAGCTTCACCGCGTGCGCCATCCGCGGCTCTTTCCCCACAACGGAAATCCCCCTCGACATCGCCTCCAGAATCGGCCGCGCTTTCGCCACGGCCTCATCCGCTCCGGCCGCCACAATCCACAGCCGCCCTTCCTCTGCGACGTTGGGCCGCCCAAAAACCGGCGCCGCCACAAAATCGATTCCGCGCCGCGCGTGCTCCGCAGTCAGCCGTTCACTCAGCGCCACGCTGATCGTGCTGCAGGAGATGTGCAGCGCGCCCGGTGAAAGCGCGTCCATCAGTCCATTCGCTCCAAAAAGCACCTCTTCATGCGCCGCATCGTCAAAGAGCATGGTGATCACAGCATCCGCGCCCAGCTCAGCCTCCGCCGGAGTGCCTGCGGCGATTGCGCCTTCGCGAATCAGCGGTTCGGTACGCGCCTCGCTCCGATTCCACACCGCCAATTCATGACCCGCAGCCAGCAGCCGCAGCGCCATCGGCGTCCCCATCTTCCCCAATCCAAGAAATCCAATCCTCATGCCGTCATCCTCTCTCGTCCGCCCGCCAACTCACATCTTCTTCATCAAAATCGTCCCTCGTTCCGCGCCTTCAATCTTCCCGCTCACAACCACCGTCTGCCCAATCTCTGTCATCGTCAGAATCAAGGCGTTCTTTGCCGCCGGATCCTGCCGTATCAGTTGCTCAGCCGGCGCTCCGCCCACCAGCAGCCGCACAGAGCCGATCCCGCTCACGCGTCCCCCGTCTCCAACAAACCGAAGCCGGTACTGCGTCGCATCGGTAATCTGCTTGGAAAGATCTACCTCAAATTTGGAATCAGCCCACTGCCCCACCGTATTGTCCGCCCACACCCGCGCCGATGCATCCCACGTCTCCGGAGCCGCAACGCCCGTGTCAAACGCCGCAAACCGTTGAATGTGCGCCTCCCCCGAGCTCTGGGTCACCACTAGCCGCAACGCTCCAAACTCCCGCGCCGCCACCGGCACAATCCGCTTATGCCCGATCGAACTGCCCTCATAGAGCAGACTCCACTCAGCCCCCGCAAGCCCTTCCACGCGGAACCCACGCACTCTCTGCCCAAACCTGCAATCTTCTTCCAGAATTACGTGGTCGACATGCGCACTCTTCGCCAAACGAAGCTCGACCCGCGCCCCCGTCCCCGCCGTCTCCGCAACGCTCTTCGCAAACCGCCGCCTGATCTCGTCGCCAAACTCCTGCGCACGTTTGAAATCCGCGTCCGGCATATGCCCGCGCCGGTCCGCCGGAATATTCAGCAACAGTTTCGCGCCACGCCCCACTGACCGGTAATAAACCTCGATCAGTTGATCCAGCGTCATCAGGTTGCGTTCGTTCGTCGTGCTCCAGAACCAGTTCGGCCGCCGGATCGACACATCGCATTCCACCGGAACCCACGCATCCCCATCCGGATCGCCAAGCAGCGACGTCGATGTCCCGCTCTTCGCATCCGCCTTCGACTCCGCATTCCACAACGGATTCGGCGCAAAGCCCATTTCGTTGCCCACCCATCGAATCGTTGCGTCCGGTCCCTGAAAAATCGCCGCATGGGCCGCATACTTCTTTACCAGGTCCGACGTCGGCACCACGCTCGACCCGTCGAACCATACCTCCACCATCTGCCCGTAGCGCGTCAGCACCTCCGTCAGTTGATGGCGATACATCGCGTTATATGCGGACTGACGGCTTGGATCCTTGCAAACCCCGCCCACGTTCGCCCCAAAGTAGTCGTCCCGCGGCGAAAGATAAACGCCCAGTCCCAGCCCATGCTTCTTGCACGACGCTGAAAGATCGGCAAGCACATCGCCCTTTCCGCCCTTCCACGGCGTATTCCCGATGCTGTACTTGGTCGTCTTCGTCTGCCACATGCAGAACCCGCCCTGGTGCTTGGCCACAAACACGATGTACCGCGCCCCCAGGTTCACCGCGCACTCCGCCCAGTTCTCCGTATCAATGTCCGGATTAATCGCGCTCAGCGGCGTCGAAAGATCGTCCCCCTCCTTGTCCTGAAATGTATTGGGCGCAAAATGGACGAACATCCCAATCTCAAGATCCTGCCACGCCAGCAAATCCGCCGACGGCGTCGCCCGCGCCGCGCCTAATGTCTCCGTAGCCCACGCCCCGCGCCCGCAAAGCGAAAACGCCGCAACCGCACCAAGCCCGCCTGAAACAAACGAGCGCCGATCTGTCTTCCAAATTGACATACGTTCCCCACTATCCTTTTTAAACATTGAGAAGCATCATAGGAGGCGCGCACTACATCACGCAAAGCGCGTCTCGCGCGCTCTGACGCTTCAGAAGTACATTGTGTGTTGGCGCCCAGACCCTGGCTTCCCGCGGGCAGGTCTTCGTCCGTGGAGTTGAGAGTCTGCCCTGACCTTGCAGAAGGGGCCAAGGTTTGAGACCGGGGATAATCAGGCAATCAATCAACGATTGAAATTGCGGGTGCCCCAGGTCTCGCGAGACCCGGGATCGCAGAAGTCAATAACGGAAAAGCAAAGCTGAAAGCTAATAGCTGAGAGCTGCTCTCAGTTCGGCGCCCCCGAAGTCTCCGCCTCTTCAAACGTGCACTCGCCGCACTGGCAAACCCGCCGCAGATACTCCCACGAATAGATTCCACCCGAGTGCCCGTCCTCCCAGTTGAACTGAAGCGCGTACCGTCCCACCGCATGCGCACTTGCCGGCTTGGCCGGCGGCATATACATCGGCAACACCGCCATGGGCTTCGGTTTGGGCTGCCCCGGCTTCCGCCCCTCCTGCGCGCGCTGCTCAACGCAGGTAGCGCAAGGGCAAGCCTCCCGAAGCCACGCAAAACTCCACGAGCTCTTGTGCCCGTCCCGCCAGTCGATCTCCAGCCCCTTGCCTTCAGTCAGCAGCACGCGCACCTTATCCGGCGTCACCGCAATCCGAGCCAGCGGCCGATTCTCCGCGCTCTCCCGCTCCTGCTGCTCTTTCGATGAAAACCGAATCCCCTCGTGGCTCATACCATCATTTTACAGAGATCAGTGCGCGCAGAGCGGAGGCCGGTTTTCTATTCCCTGTTCCCTATTCCCTGTTCCCTGCTTTTTCACTGCTTCCAGAAAAACCAAGCCGCCATCGTGAGCCCAATCCCCACCACCAGCCCGCGCAAAATCTTCTGCGGAACCATCTTCGCAAAGCGCGCCGAGCTATACCCGCCAATGGCGGACACCACCATCGCCACCATGCAGTAGCGCCACACCACTTGCCCCGTCACCACAAACAGCACAAACGCAATCCCGTTCGCCATCGTGGTTGAAACCACCTTCAGCGCATTGATCTCATGCAGGTCATCAAAACCGAACAGCGAAAGCACCGTGATAATCAGAAACCCCGCGCCCGCACCGAAGTAGCCAATGTAGAAACACACTGCGATCGTTGCAACAAACACCGGCAGCAGCCGCGGCGCATGACTCCCGCCCACCATTGCGCCTTTGCGCCGATTCAGCCAGCGCGACACCGGACCGCTCAAAGCAAAGATCGTTGCGGCCGTGAGCAGCAGCCACGGCACCAGGTGCAGAAACGTCATCTGCGGCGTATTCAGCAGCACCAGCGCCCCCGCCGTCCCGCCCAGCAGCCCCGCCAGCGCCATCGGCCACACCAGCCGCAGATTCTTCCGAATGTCCTCGCGATACGCCGCAATCGATGTCAGTTGCCCCGGCCAAAGCGCCACCGTATTCGTCGCGTTGGCCTGCACCGGCAGTATCTTCATGCTCAGCATTGCAGGAAACGACAAAAACGACCCGCCCCCCGCAACAGCGTTCAGCACCCCGGCCAGAAACGAAGCCACAGTGAGCCAAATCCAGTGCCAGTCCATGTAGGAGGGAAGCGGAGAAAGAGGTATCATCTCCCCTTCATTCTAATAAGCCCCGCCCGCCAGCAACCGGCCTCCGAGAATTGCGAACGGCTTTTCCACAGATGAACACCGTAAAAAGGAGACTCGTTTCAGAAAATAACGGCCGTTTGATGCAATCTGCCAAACAATCACGCATTCTTATTGACGTGGGTCTAATTCAGGTTCAAAATCCGAAAATCTAGGGGTGTGGCAATGACTCAGATCATTCGTGCAGAACCTCACGATCAGCAAGAAAACTGTCTCCCTTGCAAGCAAGCCAGTTACGTTCCTTCCGCCAAAACCGCGGAGCACGCCGCCTTGGTTGAAGCAATCCGGTTGAAATTCCCTGAGATATATCAGGCCCCCGCTGCCTCCCAGAATGGCTCAGTGGCTGGCGAGCATCGTGGCTTGAGTCCGATGAACCGCAACCCGGCGCTCGCCTGAATTTCGTCAATAGATTCGCGCTTCACCCGCAGAAACAGCGGTGTATCCTCTTCACATGCCAAGGCTTCCCCGCCCTGCGCCGCCCCTCGCCGAACAGTTCTTGCTGCTCCGCCACCGTCACATCTAAATGGGCGCCGCACTGGCAACTTGGCAGGCCGCCGGCAGCAGCCACTCACCCGGAGTACAACTCCGCTTAGGTCTGGGCCATCAAACCAGGTAGCAAGAGGCTGAACCGGGACCATACTGGAATCCGATTCGGTTCGGATTGCGATTTGGGCCAGCGTTGAAAAGGCCGGAGGAATTGGCATGGCGAAACTCACAAGCGCAAAAAGGGAAGACCTGCCCAAGGGCGATTTCGTATTTCCGAAAACCAGGCGCTATCCCATTGAAGACGCCGCCCACGCGCGCGATGCGCTGGCCCGCTCCAGCGGAAAACCTGAACACGCCGCAGTGGTTGCCGCCGTACGGCGCAAGTACCCGAAGATCGACATCGAGACGTAGAAAGCGGAAACAGGCAGCACTGCCTGGCAGACCTTAGATTCTCAGCGATCAACAGCGGAAATAAGGCGCAAACGCGCATCGCACGACCGGCGGCCGCAGTCCGCCCCTGCTCCGACTTCTTTAATTTTCGCCTAAATTATTGATTTTAGAAGCAATGCGTTTTCGTGATAAAAACATGAGTGCACTACGCGCATATTTTCTTAATCATTTGTGCTATAGTTCCACCAGATCGATATTTCTATCACCGACCTCTTCGGACATGGGATCAGAAGTATTGAAGTGAATCTCAATTTAAGAAATCGCCGGACACTGTGTTCCGGCAGAAACAAGCTGAAAGCTAAAAGCTGAAAGCTGGGAGCTGTACTTCATGGCCATTCGTTGGGAAAAATTCACCGTCAAATCGCAACAGGCAGTGCAACAGGCGCAAGAGCGCGCCGCCGGCTTCGGCAATCCCGAACTCCAGCCTGTCCACCTCTTGCTCTCTCTGCTTGAAGACCGCGAAGGCGTCATCCCTGCTGTCCTTGAAAAAATCGGCGTCCCCACCGAACGGCTCGAACACGATCTCCACGCCATCGAGGAAAAACTGCCTCGTGTCGCCGGAGCAGCCGCGCAGCCCAACCCCAGTCAGGCGCTAACCCGCGTCTTCGACCAGGCCTTCAAAGAAGCCGCCAACTTCAAAGACGAATACGTCTCCACCGAGCATCTGCTCCTCGCTGCGTCCAGTCTCAAAAACGATCCCGCCCGCGATGCTCTCGTAGCTCTCGGCGCAACCCACGAAGCCATCCTCAAAGCGCTCACCGCCGTGCGCGGCTCGCAGCGTGTCACCGACCAGAACCCCGAGGGCAAGTTCCAGGCTCTCGAGAAATACGCCAAGGACCTCACCGAGCTGGCCCGCCGCGGCAAGCTTGACCCCGTCATCGGCCGCGACGAAGAAATTCGCCGCGTCATCCAGGTCCTCAGCCGCCGCACCAAAAACAACCCCGTCCTCATCGGCGAACCCGGCGTCGGCAAAACAGCCATTGTCGAAGGTCTCGCCCGCCGCATCGTCTCCGGCGACGTGCCCGAGAGCCTGCGCGACAAGCGCGTCATCTCGCTCGACCTCGGTTCCATGCTCGCCGGTGCAAAATATCGTGGAGAGTTTGAAGACCGCCTTAAAGCCGTGCTCAAAGAGATCGAAGAATCGAACGGCGAAATCGTCCTCTTCATCGACGAGTTACACACCATCGTCGGCGCTGGCGCTGCCGAAGGCGCAATCGACGCCAGCAACATGCTCAAGCCCGCTCTCGCGCGTGGCGAGCTGCGCGCCATCGGCGCAACCACGCTTAACGAATATCGCAAGTACATCGAGAAGGACGCCGCTCTCGAGCGCCGTTTCCAGATCGTCTACGTCGGCGAGCCTAACGTTGAAGACACCATCGCCATCCTGCGCGGCCTCAAAGATCGTTACGAGGCGCACCACAACGTGCGCATCAAGGACGCAGCCATCGTTGCCGCCGCCACGCTCTCGCATCGCTACATCAGCGACCGCTTCCTCCCCGACAAGGCCATTGACCTCGTCGACGAAGCCGCCGCCTCGCTTGCCATTCAAATCGGCTCCGTGCCCACCGAGATCGATCAGCTCGAGCGCGAAAAGACTTCGCTTGAAATCGAACGCGAAGCTCTCAAGCGCGAGACCGATCCCAACAGCATCGAGCGCCGCAACGTCGTCGAACGCGACGCCGCCGCATTGACAGAAAAAATCACCGCCCTCCGCTCTCGCTGGACCAAGGAGCGCGAGGCCATCAGCCGCATCAGCGAACTGAAAAAGAAGATCGAAGCTCTCCGCTTTGAAGCCGAGGAGCAGACCCGCAAGGGCCAGTTCGACCGCGTCTCCAAAATCCAATACGACGAACTCCCCAAGCTCGATAAAGAGCTCAAGCAGTTAAGCAGCGCGCAGGACGGCAACGCCGGCGTAGCCCGCATGTTGAAGGAAGAAGTCGACGAAGAGGACATCGCCGCCATCGTCAGCAAGTGGACCGGCATCCCCGTCTCCCGCATGTTGGAAGGCGAAGTCAAAAAACTCGTCCACATGGAGGATCGTCTCCGCGAGCGCGTCGTCGGCCAGGATGCCGCGCTCACCACTGTAGCCAACGCCATCCGCCGTTCCCGCGCCGGCTTGAGTGACCCGCGCCGCCCCATCGGCTCCTTTATCTTCCTCGGTCCCACCGGCGTCGGCAAAACCGAAACCGCCCGCGCCCTCGCCGAATTTCTATTCGACGACGAGCAGGCCCTCGTTCGCATCGACATGAGCGAGTACATGGAGAAGCACGCCGTCGCGCGTCTCATCGGCGCGCCTCCCGGCTACATCGGTTACGACGAAGGCGGCCAGCTCACCGAGGCCGTGCATCGCCGCCCGTATGCGGTCATCCTCTTCGACGAAATCGAAAAGGCGCACCCCGACGTCTTCAACATCCTTTTGCAAGTCATGGACGACGGCCGTCTGACCGACGCCAAGGGCCGCACAGTCGACTTCAAAAACACGGTCCTCATCATGACCTCGAACCTCGGCGCCAGCATGTTGATCGGCGACACGCTCAAAACAGAAAGCAATTTTGATCAGGCTCGCGAGTCCGTCATGCGTATCCTGCGCGAGCACTTCCGTCCCGAGTTCTTGAACCGCGTCGACGACATCGTAATCTTCCGTCCGCTCGGCGCCGCGCAGATGAGCCACATCCTCGACCTGCGCCTCAACGAAGTAAGCAAGATGCTTGAAGATCGCGCCATCTCGTTAGAGCTCACCGAGCCCGCCCGCCAGCTCATCCTGGCCGCTGGTTCTGACGCAGCCTACGGCGCCCGTCCGCTCAAGCGCGCCTTGCAGCGCATGGTCCAGGACCCTCTCGCCATCAAGATCCTCAATGGCGAAGTCCTCCACGGCGCCCACGTAAAAATCACCGTCGACCGCAAATCGAACCAGCTAACCTTCGCCCCCATGACCCGCGAAGCCATGGCGTAAGGCCCTTCGGCGATGGGTCTGCTTCGCAGCATGACGCCACCGCCGCGCTGACAATCAAGGCCTCGCAGAGTTCACTCTGCGAGGCCTTTTCTTTGGGCGCAACAGGGTACGCCATTTTTCTGCCGCCTACGGTCGAGGCACCGGAATCAATCGAATCTCTGATTGTGAGAGAACTGCCAGTTGAGCACCATCAGGAGATAGGGCGTAACTTTCGTGACTCGAAGATGGTTCGTCCACGCGAACGGCAAGCAGCCGCTTCCCGTCTGTGGCGCGGTACACTCGAACCTCTTCCGACTCAAGGTCACTCGCTTTGAATTCAATGCCCGCGGACAGCGCGCGGTCTGCATGGACAACCTTGATCGCAAACATTCCCGTCCGTTCATTTCCGATCACTTCCTGCCCACCTTCGTGCTGACCTTCTTGGCCCCGCAACAGGACTTTACCGTCTGCTCTAAGCACGCGATATTCCCCGGCGCCATTGGCCGTGCTGCAACTCAGCAGAAACAGAAGGTCGGGAGCCACGCTTGACAGTCCCGGAGTGCAACTCGAAGTAAACCGAGCCAGCGTGGTCGCCTTGTTACCCCACGTTCTCAGTGCCAGTCGGTAACGCATGCCGGGCTGCGAGAGCAAGTTAACCTGACCTTCATTCAATAGCGTTGGAGGCACCAGCCCGGAAACGGTCGAGGCCCGTGCGATAGTGTCGAATCCTTTATCCAGAATTGCGACATCGACATCTTCTTCTGGTTCCTCGCCGATGTCGTCATGCAATCTCGCATGAAGCTCCGCCGAGTGCCGTTCCCGCAGTGTCGCAATCGCCATGAGATTTCCGTTCGGAGCGATGCGAACGAAAGAAAGCGGTCCCGCGAGTGGAATGCTCCGCTCTAACTTCAGCTTCTCCCCATAGACCCGCAGTTCGTTTCCCACGTGGACCAGGATGCGGTTCCCGTCCATTGGCCAGAGATACTGGCGCGTATCAGTGATCTCCCAATCGACGGCGCGCACCACGGTGCGGCTGTCTACATCCAGCAGAACGGCTCGAATCACGCGGCGTAGCGTGTTCGCGTTCCGCCCCCCTGGACGTCGAATTAGAGGATGGGCATTGAAAGCGAAGAGTAGATCCGAGGGGCCAAGCCACGCCAGAGTTTCCTCATTGCCGAAGTCCTCCAGAGCCGTCTGCAAGCGCGGTTCGTATCCCAGCGGGTGAACTGCAATTGAAGTCGCATCGTGCCCCGCGAGTTCGTGCGCAGCCACCGGAAGATCGACGGCGCAGCCAGGCGGCGCGCAGACTTCAAGATCGTTTTCAGGAACTGCGGGAGGAGGAGCCGGCGACGCACCTGCTGGTGCTCGTGAACCGGGCTCTCGCGGAGTCATGGCGTCCGCACTATACACAAGAGCGGCCGGCACCAGCAGAATCTGCGTAAACGCGTCGAGAGTTACATCCCGATTCTGTGTAGTGAGCACTGAGCTCCGGTTCGGACCCGTCCCGATTCCAAGTTTCATGCCCTTGATATCGAGAACGTCGCCGGGCTGTACCTTCGCGCTCATGGGGAACTTGTGAACGATCCTCCTCAATTCCATCTGCGGAACAGTGAATTGCCCGGCTGACACAATTCCCATTGCGGGGTTGACGGTCCCGGCGTTACTCGCGAACGTCATCGGCGTACTTAGAACAGCATTGGGCGTGTTTTCCCAGTCGGCCGGAGCTTGGGCTACGGCTGCCATCAGCAGGCCCAGCGGCTTCAGGTCGGAACCGTTGCACTGCGCCTTGGTGAATGCCACCGCCAACTGCGATCCGCTGCGGCCCTTGCGGCGCTCTGCAACTTCCACCGTGCCCTCAAGCGTGGCGCCTGTCCGCAGAGTGCAGCCCAACCCATTCCAATCAAGAGTCACACGGGCAAAGATCGTCGCTCCACGTTCAAGTCGGCGTACGTTGACAGGAGTGGTGAATTCCGCTTGCACAGGGCCAGGGTTCTGCTCTGGTGGGGTCTCGCACAACGCCCCGCACACGCAAAGCCCTAGAAGTATGATTCCCACACCCCGGGATCTAATATGTCTCTCAACCTGATAGCTTGCGCCACCCGATCCATTTTTCATTTTGGCACGTTCGCGAGCGCAAGTTGTGAATCCAGGTCGAAGTTCCTGTCAAACAGTTCTTGCCACCGCTCCTCCCCCATACTAAACTCCTCTCCATGAAACTGTCGGCGCACTTTCTTCTCCCCCTCGTCGCAGGCCTCGTGTTCTGTCCACTCGCCACCACTTCCCTCGCCGCGCAGGACTGGGCCAAATCCCGGCTCGAAGCCTCACCCCGCCACCGCGAGTACGTCCCTCTCAAGCACGGCGCACGCACCGTCCAGGCCTTCGTCGTCTATCCAGAGATCAAAACCAAGGCCCCCGTCGTCATCCTCATCCACGAAATCTTCGGCCTCAGCGACTGGGCCAAGGAGATGGCCGACGAGCTCGCCGCGCAAGGCTTTATCGTCGTCGCCCCCGACTTGCTCTCCGGCTTCGGTCCCAACGGCGGCGGCTCCAGCGAGTTCCCCAGCCAGGACGCAACCGTCAAAGCCGTCTCCGCCCTCGATCCCGATGTTGTCACCGCCGACCTCGACGCCGCGGCCGACTACGCCAAGCACATCCCCGCCGCCAACGGTAAAATCGCCGTCGTAGGTTTCTGTTGGGGCGGCGGCAAATCCTTCGCCTTCGCAACCCACCGCAAAGACCTCCCGGCAGCCTTCGTCTTTTACGGCCCCGGCCCCGCCGACGTCTCCACCATCACGGCGCCGGTTTACGGCTTCTACGCCGGCAACGACGCCCGCATCGGAGCCACCGTCCCCGCCACCATCGAAGCCATGAAAGCCGCCAACAAAAAATACGCCCCCATCACCTACGACGGTGCAGGCCACGGCTTCATGCGCGCCGGCGAAGACCCCACCAACACCGTCCCCGCCAACAAAACCGCCCGCGACCAAGCCTTCTCCCGCCTGGTCAAACTTCTCCACGCAATGTAGCTTGAACCTGGGTTGAATGGATTTTGAAACTTGATATACCCGCAAACTGGGGTGCCCCATCCTTCGCGTTCTTTGCGAAGGGTGGGATAGATCGGCACTCATTCTCAAACGCTCTTCTAAATAAACAGCCTGTCGTCCTGAGTTCGCTCTTATTACGAAGCTACAGATTGACGATCACGCTCCGATGCGCGCAGAGCCTCATGAATAATCATCTTTAAATAAGTTTGATACCGCAATCCGCGCTCCGCCGCCTGCACACGCGCCCTGGCTATGTCCTCAGGGTCAAGACGAATGGTGGTAGAAGGCAAAGCCGCACGCTTGGCAACCGTGCCAATGCCAACTCTTCCCTCAGCTGTGGCTTTCTTGAATTCATCAAGCAGCTCATCCTCGTGTGACTCCCACCACGCGGCTTCTTCTGCTTCATTCGCGAAGCTCATCTGTTTCAGTTCTTCCAACATTTCCATTCCTCTTCAGTGATAAAAAGTATCGCCGATAGTTCTTGTTTGCTGGCCACGCTGTGACTACGCGAATTTTCTTGGCATGCATCGTCGAAACTACAATCAGAATTCTCCCAGCATCTGTTTCGCCTATGTGAGGAACCCGCTCTTCTCCATTGCGAAGTTCGGATGCGAGGTCCACGGGCCGATTTTGAATTACCTGCTCGGCCTCATCCGGCACGATCTGGTGACGTTCCAAATGACCAATGTTCTCTTGGTCCCAATCGAAACCTGGAGGGACTTTATTCATCGTTTTCTCTTTTCGCACCCTGATGGGTCATGATTCGTTGCCCATGGTTCGCCACGGTACACACTTCATACCGCACGGACGACTTAGCGCTTGTCCTGCCGTTGTCCAACCATGGTCGTGCGAAAAGATTCGCGTCAACCGCCACGATTTTTCCTCTGCATCTGCCCGTGGAATACAAATGCTAAAGCAATTGTAGCTACATCGTAGCCATTTTGCAACTACTGCCGCAGCTCCACCAGCGTAGCCCCCTGCCCGCCTTCATTCTGTGGAGCCTCTTCAATCCCCGCCACGTGCGGATGCCCCTTCAAAAACTCCCTCACCCCGCGCCGTAAAATCCCCGCCCCATGCCCATGAATCACGCGCACCCGCGGCAGCCCCGCCATAAACGCCCGGTCGAGATACTTCTCCAACTCCTCGGTCGCCTCATCCACCGTCCGCCCAATCAGATTGATCTCCATCCGCATGTCATCGGTGTTCGCACTGGTCACCGTCACATGCACGCCCTTCTGCCTGCGCGCAGCCGCCAGCGGATCGAACTTCTCCCCACGCGCAGCCTCTACTTCAGATCGCGAAACCTCTGAGCAGTCCGAGCGCTTCACCCGCATCTTGATCGGCCCCAGCGCCACTTCAAACACATCCTTCTCCACCTCGCGCTGCACCAC
>CAYQOQ010000006.1:0-57073 GCA_964419175.1 uncultured Occallatibacter sp.
GGAGCTTGGCCCGCACGGGCATGGCCTGGAGACCATCACCGCCGGTTGAGGTGATCGATCCGGGCCCCACACCATTCATCAGGAGTAGCCCGACTTGCTGAGGCGAGTTACGTCCAGAGATGAACCACTGCCGGATCGCGCAAAAAAGCTCCGTGCCCCATCCATTCGCATTTTTCTGGCGAATGGGTGGGAGACGACAACACTCAACCAGCCTGTTCATCGGGAGCATCCTGACTCACCTTTGCAAGTTACGCCAGGAATGAACAGTTGTCGGGATACTGCCCTCACCAACTCGCCATCGCGGCGAAGCCGCGGCTAACTTGCCAATTTTAGTGGTCCGATTTCTTGTTCATGAGCAGGCACACTCCCGGAGCGCTTCCGCCACGAGCCGGCTAAATCTCTCCCAGCTGTTCTCTACTTCTTCGCCGCCATATCCTTGTTCGGACTCCAATTGATCACGTGATACGTAGCCGGTGTCGTCCCCACATTGCGGAACCCGTGCAAACTGTTCGACGCGTTGAACACCACCGTTCCTGGCGTTACCTTCACCCACTTGCCGTCCGATAACGTCTCGCACTCGCCCTCACGCAAAATGATCAACTCCTCATTCACGTGACGATGCGGCGGATGCGATTCCAGCCCAGGGTTCAGCGTAGACACGTGCATCTCCAACTGATCCAGCGTTGCGGTCGGTGTCTTGCAAAGCGACCGCACCTCGCCCACCTTCGTCTTCTCCGGCTTCATCTCTTCCCAGTGAAAGACAGTAGGCCCAAGAACCGGCTGCTCCCCCGCCGCCGCGGCAAACGCGCTCAGAGCGCTCGGTGCAGCAAGGAGTCCCACTAAAGCATCGCGTCTTGTAATCATCATTGCCTCTTTGGTGAGTGAACTCAAGAGCATTTTTGCATTTGGTGTAGACCAGTTTTGAAAGGGCACGGCTTTAGCCGTGCCGAAAAAACGCCAATAAAATCAATGGGCTTTAGCCCCTGAGGGAAAGCAAAGAGTCTACACTATTTCCGAATCTGCTCTAAGCCAGCATGTAAGGCGCCCGCTGCGGACGTGACAACATACTGTTCGCCTCATCGTCGTTCTTGAAGTGCTCCATCACTGGATCCCAGTAGAGCTTCCGCTTTAGCACCATCGCTAAATCGTGAATCAGGCACGTCGAGCACGCCCGATGCCCCATCTCCACCGGCGAAATCGGCTCCTTGCGGCTGATGATGCAGTCGAGCCAGTTGCCGTGCTGCTCCTTGCTCTCATAGAGGTGAATCTCGTCCGGCCCGATCACCGACGTAATAATCTTCGGGTCGCTCGAAGCCAGCGCCGTCGCGTCCTTCAGCTTGGCCACCGGGTCGCTATTAGTCACCTGATCGTTGCCGCGCGAAACAAAGATCCATCCCTTTGTCCCGTAGAATTTGATCCCGTTCGGGTAGTCACCGCTCACGCTCATATGCACGCCGTTCGCCGACATGTCATTCGGAGCATAGAGCGCTTCGGTCTTGAACGATCCATGTACATCCCACAGCCCGTGATCCGGAAACTCCGCGTGGCCCCAAATCTCCACCGGCCCTGTGTACTCCGTGTTCATGCCCCAGTGCGCACTGTCGATGTGGTGCGCACCCCAGCCCGTAATCATCCCCGCGCCAAACTGCCGGCACCGCAGCCATCCCGGGCGATCGTATCCCTTCTGCGGATGAACGCGCTCCACCGTGTAGTAAACATAAGGCGTTTCGCCCAGCCACATCTCGTAGTTGAACCAATCGGGAACCGGCATCGGCGTCTTGTCGCCGCCCGCCGGGTCGCCCGGCAAGCCCACTTCCACCCGCTGCAAATCCCCAATGCGCCCATTCCGCACCAGCTCCGCAGCATAGCGAAACTGCACTGTCGAGCGCTGCTGGCTGCCAATCTGCAGAATCCGTCCCGAGGCCTGCACCGCATTGCTCAGAGCCCGTCCTTCCGCAATCGTCAGCGACGTCGGCTTCTGCAAGTAAATATCCTTGCCCGCCCTCGCCGCATCCACGCCAATCAGCGAGTGCCAGTGATCCGGCGTACTCACCACCACGGCATCAATGTCCTTGTTCGCCAGCAGCTCGTGATAGTTCGCGTACGCGGTCACGCCGTCGTAAGCCTTCCCCGTCTTTTTCGCGTAGAAGTCGTTGACCAGCTTCTTACCATCCTCCACGCGATGCGCATCCAGGTCGCAGACTGCAATTATGCGCGCCTTGTCATACTGCAGAATCCCCGGCATATCGTGCGTGCGCGAAATGCGCCCCACGCCGATCGCTCCGATGTTGATGCGCTTGCTCGGCGCAAATTGCCCGAACACTGTCGCCGGCACAATCGCCGGAAACCCCATCGCCGCCGCCGCGCCCAATCCCGTCTTCAAAAACCCGCGCCGCGATACCCTGCGTGAATCTGCCTTCGTTTTCATGAACCCACTCTCCTATCGACAACTGCGGGTGCCCCAGGTGCCTCGCTTTTGGGCACCTGGGAGAACCAAAGTGCGAAATGATGCGGTCAAAGAACTAGCAGCTCTTCAATCCGTCCACATCCTTGAAATCGACCATGCAAACGCTCCCATCCGCCAGCGTAATCTCCGCTCCAAGAACCGAACCCGATGGAGCCACATCGAAGATCCGCACATCCTTGACCGGACTCAGTTCCTCTGCCGTCCATGCCGTGTCGTCCGTCTTGTGCAGCATGGCTGTGATCATTAACTCCATCGCCGGATTCTTGGCCGTGCGCTGGCGGCAAGCGTACAACACCGTGCTCTCTTCCGTCTCGGCGTTGAATCCTCGATGCACCTGGCTCTCTAGTCGATCCCATCCGAAGTAAGTAATCATCGCCACCTGCCGTCCCGGAACGGACGCCGTCGCGCCTTGCCAACTCCCCGATTCGAAGGTGCGCACCACGGCGCTTTTTCCGCCCACATGGGGCAGGCCAAAATGGCCAAGCGTCAGTTCGTGCTCAAAGGCCAGCCGGCAGCGATCCACGCGCACCACGCCTCCCGGCACCGTGATCTCGGCCAAATCGATGATGTACCCCACGCCATTGTTCGGCGGCTTGCGCATCAGCAATTGCCGATACAGCACCCCGTCGCGCACGCCGTTGAACAGAGTGCTTTGCGAGGTCGTATAGGCGCCGTGCTCGGATTTCCGATTATCGACCGTGCGTCCGGTCAGATAAAAGTTGATGTCCGCCCCGCGCAGGTCGCGTGGGTCCCCGCTCCGGAAGCTGTACTCCTGCGACGTGCCGCCCTTGGGATCGTGGTCCTCCCACGGAAAATGCGTGTTGAACACCAGCTTCGAATAGTTGTGATCGTCGTCGTAGACCTTGCCCGAGATGATCTCCGAACTTCCGCTACTGCCGTGATTCACAAGCACGATCCCCGGTCTTTCCAGAACCGTCCTTTTCGACTCCCTGCCCAGATCCACCCACATGCCGTCGTTCTCTTTCGCCGTCCAGAACGGAGAATCCTCCGGCAACGCCAGGGCGATGAAAGGCAGAAACATGATGAAGGGGCTTGCCGGACAACTGTAGTTCTGGATCGCGAATTCCCGGTGGCCATAAAAACCCAGGCTGGGAATATCGTTCTCGTAAAAGTCTTCCCGCCCGGTAAACTGCAGAATCGATCCCGAGCACAGCCGCCGCGCCCAGCCGGGATCGATCAGCGGTTTCAATCCGAGTAGAAAAGACACCGGGAAGCCGCCCGAGATCCACAGACGATAGCAGATGCTTCTCGCCCACATGTTGATAGAACCGTTGCGCCCGAAAAAGTTCGCATAGGTCTGAAACAGTTCCACAAAGCTTTTTTCCAGTTGTGCCGCGATCTCCGGATAGTGTTCCCGGCCAAACGTCTGGCTCCATATCGTGCCGTAAACCACAAATAGGCTGATCGTGTAGTAGTTGTAGCTTTGTTCCAGATACCACCCATTGCCCGCATGGTACGAAGCAATCCACATCAGATGGCTCTTCAGCAGGTCGTCGTCGATGGCGTATCCGTTCTTCTTCAGAAACGACAGCGCACAAATATTGAAGAGCCGCCAGTTGTTCTGCGTCGTCCGGTGATGCGCCCACTTCGAGATGGTCACGGCCATCTCATCCCGCTGCTGCTGCGTAAAATACGGCCACACCACATCCGGCATCAGCAACAGCGTCTTCGTCAAACCGCCAAACTCGCACGTGAACTGATACGTCGCGTCTGGAAGATCTTCCGGCATCGGCAGACTGTTCGCGTGTCCGGGCGTCAGCGCATTGTAGAGATGATGGCAGTAGTAATCCCGCAACTTGATGTCGCCGATCGAGATCTCCGGATCGACGTGCATCAGCGGCGCAGCCAGGTTAAACGTCCGCTCCAATGCCTCAAACTCATACGAGCGAGTGCGCCATTCCGGGTCGCCCGGCTGCGGATACGACTTGCCCGGCACAAGTGGAAACACAATCGGCGAATCGAAAGACTTCACGTGTCGGAATGCCCGCCCCAGAACATATTGAGCACACTCGATATAGTGTTTCCTGGTCATCCCTGTCATCGGGCTCAGGTCCAGATCGGGATTCCTGACCACAAACGCGCTTTCAGTCAGGCTCGGGTTCGCGGAAGTTGCTGAAGTTGTCATATTGTTTTCTTGGCAAATTATAATATGCTCGCGACTGAACCTGCACCGGAAAAATACAAAATTTCTACGCGAGCACCTCCCTTGCCTGTTGCGCTAGAGAATTTTCACCATTTGTGTAGAGCTGTTTTGAAGGGTACGGGCTTTAGCCCCTGAGGGAATCAGCATTCCTCTATACCGTTTCTGAAACTGCGCAACTCATATCTGCCCGGCGGCAGTACATTGACTCTGACCGAAAATCACGCAACATCGGAAGAACATCCGCTGGGGAACGATCGAGGTTTTCATTTATGTATCGAATTAAAATGCTTAAAATGCAAGAACAGCGGCCTCACCCGGTACCCGTGCGGAATCCCCGACCCGCGAACCCTAGATCTCGATCACCGGAATCTCTACTTTTCGCCCCTCGGCGCACGACGTATAAATACTCCGCACCAGCTCCAGCGCCTTATACCCCTCCACGCCCGAACACGCCGGCGCACGTCCCGCCCTGCACGCCTCGCCAAACTCCGCGAGCTGCCGCTCGAACGGCACTGTCGAAATCGCCATCGGGTCCGACGCCCCGGACTTCGCCTGCTGCCTCACCGGCGCGGCCTCGCCCTCGTCGTCCTCGACATCCCACGCCGTCAGCTGATCCCCGGTCAAAATCGCGCTTCCCTTCGTCCCGTGAATCTCGACGCGCTCCGGATAGCCGGGCCAAAGCGCCGTCGCCGCCTGAATCACCCCCGTCGCTCCTGACGCATAACGCATCACCGCGCAAACGCAATCTTCTGACTCGATCTTGTGCGTGGCCCCAATCTGCCAGTACCCAAACACCTCATCCACCGCGCCAACTAAATACAGCAACACATCCACCTGGTGAATCGCCTGGCTGATCAGCGCGCCGCCGCCCTCGCCGGCCCAACTCCCCTTCACCGGCCGCGCATAATACTCATCCGAGCGGTACCACTTCACGTACGCATCCGCCTGCAAAATCCTGCCCAGCCGCCCTGCCGTCAGTGCCCTTTTCAAAAACAGCACCGAGTCGTCGCAGCGATGCTGGCTCACAACCCCCAGTTGAATCCCCGCCGCGCGCGCCGTCCCGATCATCTTCGCCGCCGTCTCCAGGTCCACGGCCATCGGTTTCTGCACCAGCACATGCTTGCCATACTTCGCGCCGAGCTCCACCGCCGCCAGCCGGTACGCCGGAAACGTGCACACATCGGCGTAATCCACCTGCGCGTGCCTGCAAAGCTCCTCCGGCGTCGCTACAAATTCGGCTCCCACCGCCTCGGCAAACTTCCGTCCCCGCTCCTCGGTCCTGTCCGTACAAACCGTAATCTCGTAGCCGATGTTCTTGTACGCCTGCGCATGTTTCCACGCAATTGCGCCCGTGCCGATAATTCCCACTCTCATGGATTGTCCTTCTCCTCGCCGAACTCGAATCGTCAAACCACAGTCGTGAATGTCTGTCCCAAAGCCGGATTTTCTTGAAGGGTACGGGCTTTAGCCCGTACATAAACCCACTGCAAAATGGGTTGGGCTTTAGCCCCTGAGGGATATTCTTTACTCCATCCATCTCGTTTTTTCAAAGCTCTTAGGCAGATTCTAAGAACTTGCCAGTCCCGCCATCTCTGTCCGCTGCTGATCCATCCGCGTAAACTCCGCCTGCCGGAAAAGAACCTTGTGCAACACCAGCGCCGCCGCGCCGCGCAGCCGCGCCACGTCGCCTTCCGTCGCCGCCACAATCCGCGGCGTATTCGGCATAAACGCCTTCGCGATCAGTTGGCTCTCTAGTATCGGATGAATCCGCGGCCACAGTGCCGTGCAGTCACCCACAACGATCACAACCTCCGGCGCGAGGCCAGCCGCCAGAATCGTGATCCCGCGCGCCAGGTACATCATCATCTTGTCGATCGAGCGCAGCGCCCTCAGATCGCCGCCCATGGCCAACTCCAGCAGTTCCCTGAACGAACCCACCGTGCTCTCTGGCGCAAGCTCCCGGTAGTAGCGCAACCCGGCCCGGTTCGACGCGAACGTCTCCCAGCAGCCCTTGTTGCCGCATCCGCACACCACCTCGGACTCTTCCAGCGGCATATGCCCAAACTCGCCCGCCATGTCGCCTCTGCCCCGCACCAGCCGTCCATCCACCAGCAACCCGGTCCCGATTCCATCCGACACGCCAACCACAATCATGTTCGACGCTTCGCCAAACTCGCCAAACCAGCGCTCCGCAAACAGGCACGCGTTGGCAGCGTTCTCCACTTCGATCTCGCTCTCCAGAACCTGCTGCAACTCCGCATGAAGATCGATCTGCGTCCATGGCACATTCGGCGAAAAAATTACCTTGTGTGTCTTCTGGTTCACGCGCCCTGAAACGCTCACGCCCACGCCCGCAAATTCGCGCTCGCTAAAGCTGTCTCGCAGCGTCCGCGCCGCCGTGGCAATCTTCTGGATCGCCTCCTTCACCTCTGCTTTTGAACTGCTTTGCGCCCCCAGCGCCACCGACTCCCGGCTCAGAATCTTTCCATTAATGTCGATCACGGCAAGGCTCGCGTTCCCCGGCCGCAGGTCGATCGCCAGCGTCACGTGCTTGTCGTTCAGAGTCACAAACGTAGGCCGCCGTCCCCGCGGAAGCCGCCCCAGCGTGCCCGGCAGCACCCACCCCTCGTCGATCAGCAGCCCGATAATCACCGACACCGTACTCGGCTGCAAGCCCGTCAACCGGGCCAGATCGGCCCTGCTCACCGGCTGATGCCGATGGATGGCGTGCAAAATAATATCGCGGTTGATCTCCCGCGCTGTCTCGCTTGAGGCAACTCCGCGGCGCACTCGATTCGCTTTTTCGCTCACGTGTCTCCCTGTCAATCTTCTTGAGAGTCTATCTAAAAATCTGGGCTTCAGTTGAAGGAAGTTGGGTTTCAGTTGAAGGGTACGGGCTTCAGCCCGTACATAAAATTCAGCAAGAACAACGCGGGCTTTATAGGAAAATTCCGGCTTGGCGCAAAACCTCAAGGCTTTGTAACAGTCGTCCACCGGCGAAGCCGACCCGCGAAGGGATGAAATTCCGGGTGCCCCACCCTCGGCGCGTCTTTGTTTTTGCGCCTAGGGTGGGTTCGCATCAACCTGCATGCGCTCACTTGTTTTTCAACAACTTACACACTTGTTTCTTTTTAGTCTCCCACCGGCTTCACCGACCCGCGGGGAATGAAACTGTGCCCCATCCATCGGACGTCTTTGTTTTTGTCCGATGGGTGGGAGTCCGTAGAACTTCATGACGACATCCCGTTTTGTTGAACTTGCATTTTTGTTTCTTGTCAGAGTCCGCTGAGAGTCTTCCCGATCAGGCACCCATTATAGGTCCAACCACTTTCCTCTGGGCGCAATCTATGCCGTCTTTTTCGGACGTTGCTCGCAGGCCTCTGCTAACTCCGCGAACACGCGCAACGCGCGGCCAACCCCGCTAACTCCGCTCATCCGCTTCCCCCTCCGTGACAGCCCGCCAGCCTTCGCGTTACCCTCTTATGTACGCGTACAGCGCAGCTCAAGGAGCATTGAACCCCCATCATGCCTATCCAACCTACCTCGAAAATCTGGCACAACGGCACGCTCATTCCCTGGGAGCAGGCCACCCTGCACGTCATGAGCCACGTCATCCACTACGGCTCCTGCGTGTTTGAAGGCATTCGCTGCTACGGGCAGCCGAACGGCTCGGCCGTCTTCCGGCTGCCCGAGCACATGCAGCGCATGTTGGACTCGGCCAAGATCTACCGCATGGAGCTGCCCTTTACTCTTGAAGAACTTTGCGCCGGGGTTGTGGACCTGATCGAGGCCAACGGCGTCGCGCCCTGCTACATCCGGCCCATCGCCTTGCGCGGGTATGGGGAAATCGGCGTCAGCCCCAAGGGCTCGCCCATCGAGGTCTACATCGCCAACTTCCCCTGGGGCAAGTACATCCCCGGCACCAGCGGCGCGGACGTGTGCATTTCCAGTTGGAACCGCCTTGCGCCGAACACCATGCCCGCGCTGGCCAAGGCCGGAGCCAACTACATGAACTCGCAGTTGATCCACATGGAAGCCGAGGTGAACGGCTACCAGGAGGGCATTGGCCTGGACGTGAACGGCCTGGTCAGCGAGGGCTCCGGCGAGAACATTTTTGTGGTCCGCAACGGCCTGCTGTTTACGCCGCCACTGGCGAACTCGGCGCTGAGCGGAATTACGCGCGACTCGGTGCTGACCATCGCGCGCCATCTGGGCCTGCAAGTCTCCGAACAAGCGCTGCCGCGCGAGCTGCTCTACATCGCCGACGAAGTTTTCTTCACCGGCACGGCAGCCGAAGTGCAGCCCATCCGCTCGATCGACCGCATCGTGGTGGGCGACGGCAAGCCAGGCGAGATCACCAAAAAGATCGCCGACGAGTTTTTCGGGATTGTGAACGGCCTCAAGCCGGACCGCTTCGGCTGGTTGACCCCGGTTAAGGTCACTGCCAGCGATCCGGTAACGGCGTAAGATCGTCACGCCGCCGGAACAGCAGTTGCTGTTGCCTTTGCTTTTCTAGCTGGCAGTCCAGAAACAGTTCGGGTGCCCCATCCTCGGCGCGTCTTTGTTTTTGCGCCTAGGGTGGGATACCACAAACTCCCCCGCACTTTGTCTCAAGCGGAGTTTCAAAGCTTGATGAACAGGCCTTTGCTTGCGGTAGACCGGAACTGGCAGGTCAGGGCTCTAGCCCTGAAACCAAAATCTTCCTCGAAAGGAAAACTGAAGCCATGAAGATGCACACCTACCTCAACTACGACGGCAACTGCGCGGAAGCCCTCAACTTTTACGAAAAGCATCTCGGCGGCAAAATCGTCGCGATGTCCACCTACGGCCAGATGCCTAACGCGAAGAACCTTGCGCCGGAAATGGAAAACAAAGTCCTTCACGCCCGCATTGTCATCGGAGACGCGCTGTTGATGGCAAGTGACATGCCGCCTGGCCGCCATCAGCCCATGCGCAGCGCCTACCTTACCCTGACCGTCGACAGCAACGAAGAAGCCGAGCGCCTCTATGCCCTGCTCACCGACGGCGGCGAAATCTTCATGAAGATGGAAGAAACCTTCTTCGCCCACCGCTTCGCCATGCTCCGCGACAAGTTCGGCACCTCCTGGATGCTCATTCATGAGCGCCCCATGCCAGCCGTCTGAGTCATCGGTCGTTTGCATAAAATAACCCTCATCGGGCGCACAATCGAATGGTGAGTAATATGCCCAAGTCGGGGTCGATCGCCTTTCTGCGCCCTTGTTCTTTCCCCGGAAAGAGAGAGATCCCCCTCCCCCCTATTCCCTGTGAAACTGTGACATTCCCACCAACCAACAGAAAATAAACCTTTTACGCCCCCAAGGCCCAGTACTATCTAGTCAATGGCCGTCACCCCCATTAAGGTCATAACCAAAAGAAATAAAAAGACTTACCAGAAGGTAAGCCCTCACCGGCAATAGCGGATTTTCGTGGATTTAGGCCCAAAAATTGATCTTCGAAGGGGTGCAAAGACCAGAAAAGGCCGGTCTCTAGTGTGCTGTCTCCGATATTCGCAGCAAAACACAGGTTGTCATCCTGAGCGAACGGAGCCCCAAGCGCTTTCCGGGGTCCCCAAAGAGCGCTTTTGCTCTTTGGGGTGGAGCGTGGGGGTGGTGAGTCGAAGGAGCTGCTGTTGTTTTTCAATCAACTTTGGAGACAGGACTCTAACTTTCCAGGTACTCCCAGAACGAGTCGGCCAGCTCCGCGCCCAGTTCATTCAGCATTCGTCGCGCGGCCCGCTCCACTTCCTCGATCAACCCATGCAGATAATCCCGCGAGCGCGACACCGCCACCACCCCAATCGTCGCCGACTGCCACGTCACCGCCTCGTCCATCTCCGCCACCGAGATGTTGAATCCCTGCTTCAGTTGATCCTTCAGCGAACGCACCACCTGCCGCCTGTCCTTCAGCGACTGGGCGTGCTCGATCCGGATTTCCAGAGTTAACTGCGCGACAGGCATAGTCTTGCTCGGATTAACACGCACAGTGTAAGCCCCTTTTCAAACAACGGACACATTTTATTTAGAGCATTCCGCCCGTTGGTATAGAGGGTTTCGATCAAACGGAGGGAGTAGGGGGCCTTCAGACCCCTGAACCAGGCATGAGAAATCAAGCGGGCTTTACAGGTTGCGGAAAAACTCCTCCCGGTGAAGGGTACAGGCTTTAGCCCGTACATAAACCCTGCAAAATGAGTTGGGCTTTAGCCCCCGAGGGATGCTTTTCGGTCTCTTCTTTTCAAATCAATGCCTTTTTCCGCAGCCTCTTTAGCCCCGGACCTTGAAGGCTTCTTCTCCAAATCCGCGGGCAAAGACACTCTACATCATTGAGAGAATTGCTTTAGATTATCCAGTCCCGTAATCAGATAGATTCCCGTTCTGGACTCATTCTGGAACTGATCGCCGGCGCTTGCGTGACTCAGGTCACGGTCACGCGGCGAGCGTCCCGGTAGCCTCAGAATCGAGGGTCGCAAGGCAGCAAGCGCCCCTAAAGCGAGCAAGGAGCATATTTTAATGGCTTATGTAGTTACCGACGCCTGTACCAAGGATTTTGTCTGTGTAGACGAGTGTTCCACCGCGGCCATCGCGCCCATGGCGGCCGATGCGGCTGCTGGCACCGTGTCCCAGGTCTTCATCAACCCCGATGAGTGCATCGATTGCGGCAACTGCGCATCGGTTTGCGCGCAGAATGCAATCTTTCCGATCGACGAATTGCCGGCCGACAAGGCGGAGTTTGCCGAGAAGAACGCGGCCTACTTCAACTAAACCGGGTCTTGGCAGTAAACCCGCGTTACGCGCGCCGTCCGTTGCACTGGCTCAGAGTTTTCCGGGCGGTGCATCCGGCGGCGCTGTCGGCTTTGCATCCGAACCATCTGGCGGATTTAGATTTGCTGGCTCCGCAGTGTCAGGCACGGCGTCGGGCGATGACGTGTCTGGCGGCGTGGCAGCTGGCGATGTGGCGGCCGTCGACTGCTGAGCCAGTGCCGCGGCAGCCTTCGACTCTGCCGGGCTGATGGTCGTTACCGGCAGGGTGAGTGTCTGCACCGTCGCCGGGTCGTCGCGCAGCTTCAGATAAAGCACGCCGCCCGCCGGGTGAGGCACGCTCAGTTGCGTTCCTGTAAAGTCTGGCGGCACATCGGCAGCGTTGTTGAAATCCTGCGTGCCGGAGATGGAAGCAGCCAGAAACAGGTTGCTTCCTGTCAGCGTACAGGGCTTGGCCGTGGCGCGCGGGCAGCGCAACTCCTTGAAACCGGGGAGCCGTACCAGTGTTCCCAGTGGCAGCCAGTCACCCGTCGTTCCATCGGCCGACACGACGCGTATGTGAATGGGCCCGAAGGCGGAGGAGCCGAACCGGTTGAGTGGCTCCACGCTGCCCATCGCGGTCTTTGCATCCTCGAGCATCAGGCTTCCGTCCGCCAGCGACAACACTGTAGCAAAACTGCCGTCCGCCGCGGACAGTTCTACCTTCTCGCTGCGGGGAAACTTCGCCGGCACGGTGGACTTGAGAAAGAAGACCAGGCGCCCTTCCAGTGGCAAGTCGTCCGGGCTGCCCAGTTGTACCGGTGAGGCCGCGGCAGAAGCATCCGACTGAACTGCCCGGTTGAGCAGGACAGCTTGTGGACGTGGCGGATCGACCGTGGCAGGCGCTCTGAGCATGCGGCCATCTTTCAACTCGATACGGGCAACATGGTGCTTTCCTAGGTCGAGGCGCGCCGTGGAAGTTGCCGCTTTCATCAAGAGTTGGTCGTGGTCTTCCACGCGGCTGAGCGTGGCCGGCGTGAAGGCAATGCCATCCAGCTCGGCTTTTGCCACCTCGTCCAGACGGGTGCCTTTCAACAGCGCCACTGGGTCGCCGGCACTCAGCGTCAGGCGGTCGAGTGAGGCAGCGTCGGAGAAAGCCGTCATGGCAACCGTTTCTGGCTTTTCGATCCCATACTGGTAGACCGACACGGTCACCGGTCCAGGCTTTGCGTCTTTCATCGGCACAACTACTTCCAACGCCTCCGGCTTGGGCGATGTCCACATCAGCTTTACCGGCTTTTCGTCGCCGGCCTGTTCTTCCACCTTCTCGACGCAAAGCGTGTTCTGCCCCTCAAAATGCAGCGTGTCCTCCCGGCCCACCACCAGCGCTGATTCGTCGGCTGCCGCCAGGGTCCAGCCGCCAGGTTTAGGCGAGAGCAGGTGGAACTGCGGACCTGTCCAATCGTCAAAGCCCCACTTTCCCCGAATTACGCTGGTAAGTTCGCCGGCGGGCAGCAAAGGGGCCGGCTCCTTCAACGCCAGGCCGCCCTTTCCAGGATCCGCCGTCACCGCCAGATCGATCGCCGGTTGCTTTGAACCGGCAGGGGGTTCAATGTGGAGGGTCAGATCGTGAGCCAACTGGGAGGCGAACACCATGGGCGCACCCTCGGCGGGCAGCACCAGGCCGGGCTTCTGGGCGCAGAACTTATCTCCTGGCGCAACCGGGTGTAGAGGCTCCGGTTTGGCCGGGCCCAGCGGGGGCAGAGCCACCACAACGACCGACTTGGGGTTGCGGAACGAGGGCGGCGTATTGAGCCGCAAGTTCAGCGAATCGTTGGACGGCATGGCCAGCGCGGGAATGTACTGGAAATGCGCCGTGTGCAGCGACGAAAGGATTCTGGCCGTATCCACGATGGCGCCGACATAAGGGCTGTAGGCGCCTGCTCCGCCCATCGGAGAAGAGCTGATTGCGTTCATCAGAGCCGCAGTATCGCCGCCGGTCAGTTGCGACACCAGCGATTGCGTATTGGCGTCGTCCAGCACAAGTCCTTCTGGGTTCTGAGCCAGGCAGGAGGCCTGCTGGTCGATGGGCTTGTCGAAGCAACGCTGCTCGAGTTTGAGCCCCAGACTGCGCGTCGCCATTTCGGCGTGCTCTTTCAATAGTTTCAGATCGGTCTGGGACGTGACCTTTACCTGGTTCAAATACGATTCAACGCGCATGCGGTCCCATCCTGCCGCCTGCAGGTTCTGGACGGCGCGCACAAAGGTGCCGGGCCGGTCGTGCACGGCCTTGCGCAGGGTGTTGAAGTCTCCGCCGGTCTCGGGAGCCAGGAAAATAAGCGCCTGCTGCGCTTCGGCGGGAACGGTGACAAACACGCCCTCGCTCCGCGCTTCGCGGGTCCAGGTCTCCACGCGGGTAAACCACTCTGGGGGAGGAGGATTGGTGACTCCGCGAAGAAAGGCGACCACCAGGACAAAATGCTCCGACTGGCTCGGGGGCAGGTCGGGATGAATCCAGAGCCGGTCTCCCGGCATCAGGTTGGGGACCTCTGCAATTGGCAGCGTGACGTTGCCGCGCTTCACGTGCACATCTACTTTCGGTCCGGCTAGATCGAATGCCTGGCCATCGGCGTGCGGTCCGGTTGAAACGAGGCAGCAGAACAACAGGAACAGCAAACAACGACGCATGACTTCTATTGTACGAACTATAAGTGCCCGGCGGGGGCAAGTTCTTGTCCACGGCAGGGTTGCAAGGAACATAACTAGTTGAATTTAAAGTGCGCACAAGGGAAATATCGGGTACACTGTGGCAGGTATAGCTTTGAATCTATTCAGGGCCCGGCAATCTTAACAGGCCCAATAAGTATTCCTCGAGATATGTGAAGTAGAAGAGATGAAGGGCACAGGGGCTTTTGTCAGGTAAGAGCCTTATGAATAACAAGGCACCGGTTTTCGTTGATTTCAAGAGACACCAGCGCCCCTTTTACTGACTCGATCGTGGTGGCATAAGCCTGCGGAACCAGTCATCCCATTGATATGTTCCATCGTCCGGACTGCCTGAGAGCAAACGGCGGACTCTATGCCTCTAAGCAGGACGGAGATGGTCTGAGGTTTAGAACCTGGACTGTTGTCTAGTGCGCGCTGTGCGCGGCATTGCTCCAAAACAGGGCCCATCAAAGACGGAGCAGCCGCCGCTTCAACAGGCGCAGGACGCAGCATACGGAGAGAAGCAATGAAATCGATAAGAGCTGCAAGCAATAGCGTAGAGGCAGAAAATCTGAGTATTCCCGCGGCGGAAGAAATTATTGAAGATGCTTTGAACGAACTGGCGTATTCGCAGGACCCAGGGCTGGTGCGGGCGTTGCGCTTTCTGGCGCCTCCCGGATATCAGGCCATCGTTGAGCTGTGCAGTGAGAATGGGCGCAGCAAGCGGCGCAATGCCTCGGCGGACACCTGGTCGCCGGAAGAGGACGAGGTCCGCATCTACTTCGAACGCATTGACGACGGGGAACCGGCCCCTCGTGCTGTGCGTGCGCCGCGAACCTCTGCGGTCCAGGCCACGAACGAGGAAGAAGACGACCAGGAAGCGGTGCTTCCCGCCGACATGGATGCGCGTGTGAAGGAACTGTGCGCGGCGCTGGCTGAGGCCGAACGCGGTGGCCACGCCTTTATAGCGCTCAAGTGGTTCCGCGATTCGTTTCTGCCCCGCAAGGCTTTCCGCTGGAATCAGCACCCCGAGACGCGCCAGATGGTGCTCGCCGAGGCGATTCAGCGCGGCGTGGTGATGACCAGCAAGATCGCCAACCCCAAAACTCCCGCCTATCCCACCACTACCATCCGCCTCAACCGGGCCGAAGCCGGAATCCCCGAAGAGGCGCAGCGCTTCCATCCCGTCGCCGTGCAGGGTGAGCCTATCGCCGAGACCATGGAAGAGGAACGGGGTGAGCTGTGAGCTTCTATTTCCTTGAGGCTACCGCTTTCGTCAAGCTGCTCGTGCAGGAGCCGGGAACCGACGCGCTCATCGTCTTGATGGAGGGTGCGGAGGACAATCGCAAGCTGATTTCTGCCTCTACGCCGCTCGAACTCTACGCGGTCCTCAAGCGGCGTGAACGCGCCGGCGACATCGCGCAGCAAGACGCTCTTTCGGCGCTCTCGGTTCTGCGCCTGGAGTCGGCGCGCATGGTGCAGCAACCGCTCAACCCGGCAGTTCTTGAAGCCGCGCGCCAGCTTCTGGACCGTACCAGCCTGCGCTGGACCGAAGCCCTGCAACTGGGCGCCGCCATGGCGGCCCGCGACATGTTCCAGGGTACCGAGATTCTCTTTGTATCGGCTTCCTCGCCGCTGCTGCAGGCCGCTGAAGGCGAAGGATTCAAGGTGCTGGACCCTGCGAAGGAACCCGCCCCACTTGCCAAGAAAGCAGAATAAAAAAGCAGGGCACGATGCGTGCGCCCGGCTTTTTGTTTGGCTTCTGTGACTGCCGCGGCTACTTCTGCCCCACTTCTACAATCATGAACGTATCCGGCTTCGGCTTCGGACGCTGCGACGCTGCTCCCGGCGCGGGTGCTTCCATCTCCGCAGTTGGCAGATAGACGGTGAAAGTCGGCTCATCCAGGCCCATGGTGCGCGCGCCCTTCGGCGTTTTCACCACTTGCTCCACTTCAAACTTCCCGGCCTTCTCGCTGGCCACGGTCAGCGTCCCGTCGCCGCAGCTCGCAAACGCCTTGCCCGCATGGAACTTGGTTGCATCCACGCCCGCGCCAATGGGCAGATCGGCCAGCACCTTGCCGTCTTCGGTGCTCATCACGACCAGCTTTTGCGGATTGCGGCAGCCGACGAACAAGCGGTGCGTCTCCCGGTCGATCGCCATGCCTACCGGCTTGCCGCCGGGTGCAACCGGCCAGCGCGCAATCACCTTGCGCGTCTTCAGATCCACCACCGCTACCAGGTCCTTGTCTTCCAGGTTGACGTAGGCCTTGTCCGCGTCGTAGGCCAGAAACTCAGGCGCGCCGCCCAGAGCAATCGGCGCATCGATCTTGCCGTTCACCGGATCGATGTCCGGCTTGAACGTCATCAGTGCGTTGCCGTCACCGGAGACAGCCAGAATCAGGTTCTGCGCCTTGTCATAGATGATGCCGTCCGCATCAGGCATCGCGGCCAATGTGCCCAGCACGGCGTAAGTCTTCAAGTCGAACACCACAATCGCTCCGGTTCCGCCGCCGTCCGTAATGAACCCGCGTCCCACCGCCGGAACAATCGCCGTGCCATGCGACCGCTTCTGCCCCGGAATATCGCCCAGCGTCTTCCCGGTTTCCGAGTCGATCACCATTGTGTGCGTGCTCCGGGTAACGAACAGCCGGTGCGCCGCTGAGTCGACGGTGACGTAATCCCACCCGCCTTCGCCGCCAATGTGCAGCGTCTTCGTTACGTTCCATTGTGTCTGCGCTAAAACCGGCAGACAGCCGGCAAGCACAAGCGCCGCCAGCGACAATACAACCATCCGCATGTTTCTCATATCCGTTTCTCCCGATTCGATTCAATCTTCAGAGAGCAATCCAAAACCGTTGAATCGACACCGTAAACGGTAGCATACGCCCGGTAGGACTTGATTAATTCCATTCACGTTTCGTCTGGCGGTACAGAAGGCGGATTATTCGCGCCGAAAACGGTTCGCTTGCTCAAACTCGTCACGCAGCGCCGGCGTGCGCAGATTTTCGCGCAGATGAGCGATCCGCTGTTCCAGAGCTTCGAGCGCAGTTTGGACGGCTTCCGTATTGGTGTAAGCAATGTCGCGCCACATGGAGAAGGGGCTCGCGCCCAACCGCGTCATCTCGCGCAACGCACGCCCGCCCACGTCTTTCAGCTCCGGCGCGGTGCCAACTTTTTCTTCAAGCAATGCACTCAGCGCCGTGGCGAGAAACTGCGGCAGATGACTGACCCATGCCACCAGCTCATCGTGGCGGATAGGGTCAAGGTCGAGAGTCCGCGAGCCCATTGCCACCACCCACTCCCTCCAGCTCTTCACCAACGCGGCAGAGTGGGGGGAACGCTGCGCGTCCGGGTCATCGGTGAACAGCCAGACCGCGCCGCGAAACAGATTTGCATCGCCCAGCGCCGCGCCACCGCGTTCCTTGCCTGCCATGGGATGCCCAGGAAGAAACGCCGCGCGCTCCGGCGTGTTGTAGAGCCGTGTGCCGGCTTCAGAGATCAGCCGCTTGGTGCTGCCCACGTCGGTGACCAGATGCTCAGAGCCGAGCAGGGGCGCCAGCTTCTCCATAAAATCGAGCGTCGCGTAAATCGGAACAGCGAGAAGCGCAACCTGACTCGCCCGCGCCGCTTCCAGTGGATCGGCCGCCACCGAGTCGATCGCACCCATGGTGAGCGCAGCTTGTGCCCCCTCCGCGCTCCGGTTCCAGCCCGTGATCGAACCGCGAAAACCAGCCGCGCGCAGGGCAAGGCCCACCGATGTGCCCAGCAGCCCAGTACCCAGAATCGCGATGCGCTCAATCATGGATGTCCTTTGCAAGCGGTGTTAGCGTAGTTAGCGTTGCTGGCGGAGTTAGCAGTTGCATGCGAAAACTAACTCCGCTAACACGCGCAAAGCGCGGCTAACCCCGCTAACTCCGCTCGTCCGCTCCATCTTACAGGCTTCTTCCCACCGCCGTTGCAATCACCCTCAGCTCGCCCATCAACTTTTCAAACTGTTCGAGGTAAAGCGTCTGAGCGGCGTCGGAGGCGGCCTTGTCTGCGTTGGGATGCACCTCGACCAGAATTGCGTCCGCGCCTGCTGCCACAGCGGCCTTCGCCATCGGAGCAACCATGTCGCGCCGTCCCGTGCCATGCGACGGATCGGCCACAACCGGCAGGTGCGAGAGCTTCTTCAGCACTGGAATCGCCGAGATGTCCATGGTGTTGCGCGTCGCGGTCTCGTAAGTGCGGATGCCGCGCTCGCATAGTATGACGTCGTAGTTGCCGCCCGACATGATGTACTCGCTCGACAGCAGCAACTCTTCGATGGTGGCGGCAATGCCGCGCTTCAGCAGTACCGGCTTCCGCACCTGGCCCAGTTCTCGCAGCAGGTTGAAGTTCTGCATGTTGCGCGCGCCCACCTGGAAGCAGTCAACCAGCGGCAGCATCGGCTCAATCTGCGAGATCTCCATGACCTCGCTTACGGTCAGCAGGCCATGCGCTTCTGCGGCCTCGTGCATGATCTCGAGTCCCGGAATGCCGAGGCCCTGGAACGCGTACGGCGAGCTGCGCGGTTTGAAAGCGCCTCCGCGCAGGAAGGTTCCACCTGCGGCCTTTACGCGCGCGGCTGTCTCGAACATTTGTTCGCGAGTTTCAATCGAGCACGGTCCCGCCATTACATGCACTTGGTCGCCGCCCACCTTCACGCCGTTGGCAAACTCCACCTGTGTGCCATCGGGGCGGAAGGCGCGGCCGGCCAGCTTGTAGGGCGCTGTAATTCGGTGGACGTACAGCACGCCCGCCAGCAGTTCGAATTTTCTGAGTTCGACGTTCTTTGTCGGTCCCACGCCGGCCAGAATGGTCTGGTAGGCGCCTGTCGTGCGGTGAACGTTGACTCCTGAATCCACCATGGCGTCGATGACTGCATCGATCTGCTCTTCGGTGGCGTTTTCTTGCATGGCTACGATCATTGCTTCTTCCCTGTCTCAGGCGCCGACCCGGGGTCCCCAGCGACGGGTCTTTGTTGCTGGGGTAGCGGTGCGCCAGTGGCATGGCCCGGCTCGGCGGCCGGGGCGTTTCTCTGCGATGCCAACTCGTCCCTCTGCAGGGACCGCATCACGTCGATGATGCGCTCGTAGATGTGCGTCAGCTCGATGTCCGGCAGCGGCCCCTTGTTGGCCGCGCGCACGTTGGCGTAGACCACCTTTTCGCGCGCCGGCTCATAAACCGGCAGCGAAGTGGCAGCCTTCAGGTAACCCACCATCTGTGCGGCACGGGCCCGCTCGCTGAGCAGCTCAACAAGTTGGCGGTCCAGTGCATCGATTCGATTGCGCAATTCTTCCAGCGTCATTCCATCCTCGTGTCGCGTCCCATCCCGGTTTACTTCCGCGCGCCGGGCTATGGGAATTAGAGTTGAATCCTGATGTAGCGGCGCAAGCCGCCTGCGGAGGTCATTTACCGGGCCAGCGCCGCCTGAGGCAGGTGCAGGCCCTTGATAAATCGAGCCACTGCGCCGGGCGCCGCTTTCGCTGTCGAGCGTTCCACCAGCTCGACAATAGCGCTACCAATCACCGCGGCATCCGCGAACTCCGCCACTTGCGCAACGTGTTCCGCATTCGAGATGCCGAACCCCACGGCCACCGGCAGCGTGGTCCATCGTCGTATGCGCGCCACCAGGGCTGCCGCGTCGGACGTCATCGTCTGCTGCTTGCCGGTAATGCCGGTGCGCGAAATGGCATATACAAAACCTTTTGAATGGGTGGCGATCGCCTCAAGCCGCTCGTCGGGGCTGGTCGGCGCGGCCAGAAAAATCGGCGCAAGCCCAACGCGCGCCAACTCGGCCAGGTACTCATCCGCCTCTTCCACAATCATGTCGGTGGCCAGCACGCCATCCACACCGGCCGCGGCCGCATCATCGGCAAAGCGCTTGAGGCCGTACCGCAAAATTGGATTGAGATAGCTGAAGATCACCAGGCCCGCCACCGGCCGCTCGGCGCGGATCGCGCGGGCCAGTTCGAGCACATCGGCCAGGCGTGTACCGCGGGCCAGGGAGCGTTCGCTGGCTCGCTGAATCACCGGGCCGTCCGCAAGGGGATCGCTGAAAGGCACTCCCAGTTCGATGACCGCCGCGCCCGCGTCGATAGCGGCGAGCGCAATGGCGCGCGTCGCATCGAGAGATGGATCGCCGGCCGTCAAATAGACGACCAGTCCGGGTTTGTGATCGAAACGTATCGCCATCGGAGTCTACACTCCCTGAAGCTTCAACTCGCGGGTCAAAATTCCCATATCCTTGTCGCCGCGGCCAGAGAGGTTCACCACCAGTATTTCATGAGCGGGCAGCGTGGGAGCAAGGCGCAGAGCCTCGGCCACTGCATGAGCGCTTTCAATCGCCGGCAAAATTCCCTCGGTCCGCGACAGCCTTACCACCGCATCGAGAGCCGCTGCATCGTCCTGCGAAACATACTCCGCGCGGCCTGAGTCGTGCAGCGATGCGTGCTCGGGGCCGATGGAAGCGTAGTCGAGTCCCGCTGAAACCGAATGCGTCAGCGCGATCTGCCCGTCCGCATCCTGCAGAACATAGGAAAAAGTCCCTTGCAGCACGCCCGGTACACCGCCTTTGAAGCGCGCCGCGTGCTCGCCCAGCTCCGTACCGCGTCCACCGGCCTCCACGCCAATCAGCCGTACCTGGCGGTCGGGGATGAACTCGTAGAACGCGCCAATCGCGTTCGACCCGCCCCCCACGCAAGCGATCACAGCCGAGGGCAGCCTGCCTTCCTTCTCCAGAATCTGCTGCTTCATCTCGATGCTGATGATGCGCTGGAAATCGCGCACCATCGTGGGATAGGGATGCGCGCCGAGCGCACTGCCGAGCAGATAGTAGGTGGTCCGGACATTGGTGACCCAGTCGCGCATCGCCTCGCTGATCGCGTCTTTCAGCGTCTTCGAGCCCGAGCTAACACCGCGGACCTCGGCTCCCAGCAGCCTCATGCGCAGCACGTTCAGCTCCTGGCGTTCCATGTCCACATCGCCCATGTAGACAACGCACTCAAGGCCCAGCAATGCGCACACGGTCGCGGAAGCCACGCCGTGCTGGCCCGCCCCGGTCTCCGCGATGACGCGCTTCTTGCCCATGCGCTTGGCGAGCAGGCCTTGGCCGAGAGCGTTGTTGATCTTGTGCGCGCCGGTGTGGAGCAGGTCTTCGCGCTTCAAATAAATCTTTGCTCCGCCCAGTTGCTCGGTCAGCCGCTTGCAGTAGTAGAGCGGTGTAGGCCGCCCGGCGTAGTTCTTCAGCAGATCTGCCAACTCCGCCTGAAAGGCAGGGTCCGCTTTGGCCGCGTCGTACTCGTGTTCCAACTCGACCAGCGCCGCCATCAGAGTCTCCGGCACATACCGCCCGCCGTAGATGCCGAAGCGCCCTGGCCGCGACTCGGATGGAACTGCCGGAAGAATGATCGATGCCATGGGGCCTCCTGCGGGTTTGGCCAAAAGATGGGGAACTACTCAGTGTACTAGGAGGGGACCGGTAGACAGATAGCTACGCCGCCTTCTTCACCTGCAACTTCACCCGCAGCCCGGCGGCGGCGAGCATGTTCACCAGCATGTCGATACCGAAGAGTTCGATCTTGCCGCGCATCAGGTCGGAGACGCGCGGCTGCGTTACGCCAAAGACCTTTGCGGCTTCAGTCTGGCTCAATCCTTCGCGTTCAATGTGGCGTTTAAGGGCAAGCATCAGTGAGGACCGCAGCTTCAGGTTCTCGGCCTGCGCCGGCGTCTTCTCGATTGCGTCCCATACGCTGGCATAGCGTTTGCTCTTCATGGAGTCAACTCCCTTATCAGATCCCTGTAACGCCGCGCGGCAAGGGCTATATCGTCGGAACTGGTCTTCTGTGTCTTCTTCTGAAAACAATGCAGGACGTAAATCGCGTCAGCAAATTTGGCAACGTAAATCACGCGGAAGGCTCCGTCCTTTTCGCGAATCCGTATCTCTCTGACACCGGAGCCGATTCCGTTCATCGGCTTCCAGTCATCAGGATCGAGCCCTTCCTGCACCTGATAGAGCTGGTAGCCTGCTTCTCTACGTGCCGTAGTGGGAAAACGGCAAAGATCGGCAAGAGACCCGCCGCGAAACGCAATCGGTTTGGGGCCTTTGCTCACGATTCAAGTATACAAGTGTTTATATAATTCGCAAGCCTCCTTTTGAGGTTAGCGTCTCTTCTCGCGTTGCGCGGTTTTTGCGTTGACCACAAACGCCCGCACCTTGTCCGCGTCCTTGCGTCCTGGCGCAGCTTCTACGCCGGAAACCACGTCCACCCCCCACGGCCGCAGCGTGGCAATCGCATCGGCGACGTTGTCCGGGTGCAGTCCTCCCGCGGCCACAAGGCGGCGCTCTTGCACATTTGCGTCTTCAAAGAGAGTCTTGCTGGCAGCCAGCCAGTCGAAAGCCGTGCCTGTTCCGCCCACAGCTGTTGCAGTGCGCGAGTCCACCAGCACCGCATGAACATGGGGGTCGCGCAGAACTGCCGCCGTCTCCTCGGCAGCCCCCGCGTCGAAATGCACCACGCGCAGAATACGCAGCTCAGCCCCGAACCGCTCGCGCAGCCGCGCAGGCAGTTCCGGCGCTGCGTTGAAGTGCAGTTGCACGCCCGTAAGGCCACTTGCCTGAACCGCCGCTTCAATCTCTTCAAACAACGCATCGACAAACACGCCGATCTTTTCAATCTCCGCCGGCAGCTTCGGCACAATCGCAGCCACCTGCGCCGCCGTCACCCGCCGCGGACTCGGCGCAAATACAAAGCCCAACGCATCGGCGCCTGCTTCCGCGCCCAGCAGCGCATCTTCCAGCGAAGTATTCCCGCAGATCTTTATCCAGAGACTCATCGTGCTGCCGCCACTCCCGCTAACAACTCTGCCAACGCTGCGCCGGGATCTGGTTTGCGCATCAGGCTCTCGCCGATCAGGAATGCGTCGAACCCAGCTCCGCGCAGGCGGGCAATGTCGGCTGATTCAAAGATGCCGCTCTCGGTCACGCGCACCACGCTCGCGGGAATGCGTTCGACCAGGGCGAGCGAAGTTTCCAGGGATACGTCAAACGTGCGAAGGTCGCGATTGTTCACGCCAATGGCATTTGCGCCGGTTTCGCCCAGAACATCCAGAACGCGGCTGAGTTCATCCCCCGTATGCACTTCGACCAGCACGTCGAGCGAGAACCCGCTTGCGACCTCGGCCAGGTGTTTCATCTCCGAGTCCGTCAGCGCGGCGGCAATCAGCAGAATGGCGTCGGCGCGATGTGCGCGGGCTTCGACGACCTGGTACTCGTCGACTATGAAGTCCTTGCGCAGGCACGGCAGCGGCGCGGCAGCCGAAGCCAGTTCCAGGTTGCGCAGGCTTCCCTGGAAATACGGTTCATCAGTGAGCACAGAAAGCGCGGCAGCCCCGCCAGCGCGGTAGCGCGCGGCCAGCCACGCTGGGTCAAAGTCGGCGCGAATCAGGCCCTTCGAGGGCGAGGCCTTCTTGATCTCGGCGATCACCGCCGCGCCAGTCGCCGCCTTACGCCTGAGCGCAGCTGCCCAGCCACGCGGCCGATGAGTGATCTTCCGCTCCAGGTCGGCGAGAGGCACACTCTTTTTGGCCGTGGCCACGGTGGACCGTGTCTTGGCCAGAATCGAGGCAAGTATCGTGTCAGTATTGGTCGACATACTCTGGGTCGAGTATACGGTGAAACGCGAGGCAACCGAGCATCCAGTGTGGCCGTTCGTCCGGCCGGAATCCTATAATCGTTGCGACCTTAAAAAGACGGAGACCAATCCTCCATGCTGAAGAAGACCCTTTGCCTTGTTACGTTTTCTGCCGCTTTTGCCGCCGCGTTGTTGCCCGGCGCCGCCGCCCGGAGCCAAACCGCTACGGACGTGATCGTCGAGCGCAACGTCGCCATGAAGGCGCGCGACGGCGTAACGCTCTACGCCGACATTTATCGACCATCCGGCGGTGAGGCGCTGCCGGTGTTGCTTACGCGGACCCCCTACAACAAGAACGGCGGTGAGGATTTTGGGCATAAGGCGGCGTTGCGCGGCTACATGGTGGTCGTTCAGGATGTGCGTGGGCGGTATACCTCCGAAGGAGAGTGGTACACCTTCAAGCACGAAACCGATGACGGCTACGACACCGTCGAGTGGGCGGCTGCGCTGCCTCATTCAAGCGGCAAAGTAGGCATGTACAGCGGTTCGTATGTGGGCGCGACGCAGATGCTGGCGGCCATCGGCCATCCGCCGCATCTGGCCGGAATCTGCCCCGTGGTCACGGCCAGCAACTACCACGAAAACTGGACCTACCAGGGCGGCGCCTTCGAGCAGTGGTTCAACGAGTCGTGGACCGCCGGCCTCGCGCACGACACTGCCAGCCGCGCACTCACTCAAGCATCCAATGCGCTGGTGGGCAGCACGGTGCTGCCGCTGAACCGCTTCCCTGTCTTCAACGTCCCGGCTGCGGACGGCGAAAAGCTCACACACGAACTCGCGCCCTATTACATCGATTGGCTCGCGCATCCTGCGTACGACAGCTACTGGAAGCAATGGTCCATCGAGGAGAATTTTCGATCGATCCAGGTTCCCGCCCTCATGATTGCGGCCTGGTACGACATCTTCCAGGGCGGCTCGCTGCGCAACTACCTGGGCATTCGCGCACACGGCGGCACTGAGGCGGCGCGTAACCAGACCCAGCTAGTCGTCGCTATCGGCGGACACTCCGGCTGGAGCCGCAAGGTCGGCGATGTCGACTTTGGCCCCGACGCGCCCTTTGACGAAAACGCCATCACGCTGGACTGGTACGACTACCTCTTCAAAGGCAAGCAGAACCAGTTTGCCAACGGAAAGCCGGTAAAGATCTTCGTGATGGGCGAAAACAAGTGGCGCGATGAGGCGAGCTGGCCGCTGGAGCGGGCAAAGGAAACGCGCTATTACCTGCACTCAGACGGCAAGGCGAATAGCGCCGCGGGCGATGGTTCACTGTCGATCGGTGCCGCGCACAAGGAATCGGCAGATAGCTACGTTTACGATCCAGCAAATCCCGCGCCAACCGTGGGCGGGCCCTTGTGCTGCGACCCCTCGCACCTTCAAGGAGGGGCGAGGGACCAAGCGCAAGTGGAGAGCCGCTTCGATGTGCTGGTCTACTCCACGCCGCCGCTTGCGGAGGACGTGGAAGTGACCGGCCCCATCACGCTCGATCTCTACGCCAAGTCGTCCGCCGTCGACACGGACTTTACCGGCAAGCTGGTGGACGTAGGTCCGGACGGCAAGGCAATCAATCTGACGGAAGGCATTCTGCGCGCGCGGTATAGAGATTCGAAGACCCAGGCAACACCGATTGTTCCGGGCAAAATCTACGAGTACAAGATCGACTTGTGGTCCACGAGCAATGTGTTTCTGAAGGGCCACAAGATTCGCCTGGAAGTTTCCAGTAGCAACTTCCCGCGCTTCGACCGCAACCTGAACACCGGCAAGAGCGCCGCGGAGAGCGCGGAGTTTGTGAAGGCGACGAACGCAATCCTCCACGACAGCGAGCATCCCAGTGCGGTTATTTTGCCGATAGTTCCGCGATAGAAGCGGACAACTCCTTCGCGGCTTTCCGCCCCAGCCGAATGCAGTCAGGAATGCCGATGCCGTCGTAGGCGTTTCCGGCGAGCCGCAGGCCGGGCAACGCATCCACGCGCGCGGCGATGCGGGCGGCGCGCTCCTGGTGTCCAACCGCATACTGAGCCATCGCGCGGCGCCAGCGCGAGACCTGCGTGTGTACCGGTTCGACCGCGATGCCGATTGTCTTTTCGCCCAGGATTTCGCTCAGTTCGCGGCGGACAATCGCGACCAGCGCCTCGTCGGTGTCAGTAAGCAGAGCCTCATTCCGGATGCCGCCCAGGAAGGCGCGAAAGACAGCGTTGCCCAGCGGCGTACGGCCGAGAAACTTGCGATGGACAAAGGTGCAGGCCAGCATGGCGCGGCCCTCAATGGCTGGAACCAGGAAACCAAATCCATCCGGCAGCTTGCCGAGTTTGTTCTCGTCGTACACCAGGTTGATCGTGATCGACGACGAATATGGAATCGCGCTCAGCTCTTCGCTGAGTGCCCGGTCGACCTTGCTGAGCAGCACGCCTGCAGCCCAGGCCGGTGAAGCGACAATCACCGCATCGTAGTCGTCGGTCTTACCGCCGGCATCAACCTTCCATCCGTCCGCGGTCTTCTCAATTCCACTCACCGGCGTGGCCAGACGCAGCGAAGCCGGATCGAGCCGCGCCACCAGGGCGTCGACCAACTGTTGCATTCCGCCGCGCAATGCAGTGAAGATGGGTCTGGGTGCGGATTTGGCGCCGGTGCCATTCCCAGCGTTGGAGTGGCCGTTGTTTTTTGCGGCGGCCTTCGCTTTGGCGCGCATCTGCCGGTGCGCCGCCAACATGCCGCGAGTCAGCGAGCCGTATTGCATTTCCATCTCGACCAGCCGCGGCAGAACGGTGCGGGCGCTCAGTTCCGCGGCGTCGCCTCCGTAAATGCCAGAGAGCAACGGATCGGCGAGCCGGTCCACAGCCTCTCTGCCAAAGTGCCGCTCCACCAGCGCCGCCACGGCTTCGTCCGGCAGACCGCTGGGGCGTGGCGGAAGCAGCAGCTCCAGCCCCATTCGGACCTTCGTAGAAAAACTGAACAGGCGCGTCAGCGCGGTGGGAACCAGCTTGGTGGGCACCAGGAACATGAGCCCGTCGGGCAAGGCAACCAGACGGTTTTTTACCAGGATGTAGGTCTTGCGGGCCACATCGTTTGAGGGCAACAGCTCGGCGCCCAAACCCAGCTCGCGGCACAACTCGATCGCCGCGGGCTTCTCCGTCAGGAAGGAGTCGGGCCCCTTCTCCAGCACCGCGCCGTTCACAATCTCCGAGGCCAGCGAACCGCCCAGCCTCTCGCGTGCTTCAAACAGCGTGTACTCGACCGGCGTTCCGGCGGCGCGCGCCTTTTCCAGCTCATAGGCAGCCGCCAGTCCCGCTATGCCACCGCCAATGATCGCAATCCGCATCTCAGGCATTATCCCACCTTTACAGCAATTTGAGGGTCCTTGCAGAGACATGGAAGGGGAATCTTTCGACCTCGCCAGGAAGGGGTCCTCGCAGAGTTAGAATCAGGGCTGAGACCTTTCGTTGCATGTGACTTTAATCACACAGCGAGCTACAATTAGGCCCGCCAACTGCTTCAGAGCGCGGATTGCACAAGAAGGTCCGCACTCACCGCAACCCGCCCCTAACCCTGATTCCCGAGCGGCTTGTTCCTTCGTCCTTCGGGCCCGCCCCGCAAGAGGAGACACTGCATGAGCAGTGAACTGATCCACCGGTTGCACTTTGCCTTCACCATCACATTCCACTACCTGTTCCCCCAACTCACCATGGGCCTTGGGCTGCTGATTGTGATCCTCAAGTCGGCCGCGCTCAAGACCGGTGGCGAGGAGTGGGATCGGGCGGCGCGCTTCTGGGGCCGCATCTTCGCCATCAACTTCGTCTTCGGCGTAGTCACCGGCATTCCCATGGAGTTCGAGTTCGGCACCAACTGGGCGCGTTTCTCGCAGGTTTCCGGTGGAGTCATCGGTCAGCCGCTGGCCATGGAAGGCGTCTTCAGCTTCTTTCTCGAGTCGGCCTTTCTGGGCCTGTTTCTCTATGGCGAAAACCGCATCTCGAAACGAATGCACTGGTTCTCTGCCGTGATGGTCTTTGTCGGCTCCTGGATCTCCGGCTTCTTCATCATCGTCACCGACGCATGGATGCAGCACCCCGTCGCCTACCGAGTTCTGCCCAACGGCGTCTTCGAGGTCAGCAGCTTCTGGGGCCTCATGCTGAACCCCTGGGCCTGGCTGCAGTACGCCCACAACATGTGCGGATCGGTGGTCACGGCCTCCTTCGTCATGGCGTCGGTGGGAGCGCTTTACGTCCTGCAAGGGCGCGACGAAAAATATGGCCGCACATTCCTCAAGCTCGGCGTCATCGCCGGCGTTCTTTCCTGCATCCTACAGATCTTCCCCACTGGCGACCTGCACGGCAAGTACATGGCGAAGCACCAACCCGCCGCCGTCGCGGGCATGGAGGGCCTCTTCAACTCCGAGAAGGGCGCGCCGCTGGTCCTGATGGGCCAGCCCGACATCGAGGCGCAGAAGATCGACAATCCCATCGTCGTCAACAACGTCCTCAGCTTCCTCATCTACGGGACCACCAGGGCCGAGGTGCAGGGCCTGAACCAGATTCCCCGCGACCAGTGGCCCTCCGCGCTGCCGTTGTTGTTCTACAGCTACCACATCATGGCAGGCCTCGGCACATACTTCCTGGCGCTGATGGCCGTCGCCGCATTCCTGCTCTGGCGCGGCAGGCTCTTCACCGCGCGCTGGATTCTCTGGCCCATCCTGCTCAGCTTTCCGCTGCCCTACATCGCCAACACCGCCGGCTGGATGACCGCCGAACTGGGCCGTCAGCCCTGGCTGATCTACGGATTGATGCGCACCAACGAAGGCTTCTCCGACACCGTTTCCGCCGGCAACGGATTGTTTACGCTGATTGGCTTCATGGGGCTGTACACATTGCTGGGCCTGCTGTTCACCGTGCTCGTCTATCGCGAAATCGACATCGGCCCCGATCCGAAAGCGCCCGCGGCAGAAACCGTTGCAGCCGATTGAGCAACTCAACTGTGAACGAAGAACTATGAACTGAGAACTGAGGTTTCCGTCATGATGGGTTTTCTCTGGTTCTGGCTGGTTGCGGTCATGATCGTCGGGTACGTGGTGCTCGACGGCTTCGACCTGGGCGTGGGCGTGCTGCACATGTTTTTGATGCGCACCGAGGCCGAGCGCAAAGCCGCGCTGGCCTCCATCGGCCCCGTGTGGGACGGCAACGAAGTCTGGCTGCTGGCCGGCGGCGGCACGCTCTACTTCGCGTTTCCTCTGCTCTATGCCTCGGCCTTCAGCGGCTTCTATCTGCCGCTGATGATTGTGCTCTGGCTGCTGATTCTGCGCGGCGTGAGCCTCGAGCTGCGCAACCACGTCGATGTGGGCGTCTGGCGCGCGCTATTGGACGGCGTCTTTGGAGTGTCGAGTGCGCTGCTCACCATCTTCTTCGGCGCGGCCCTGGCCAACGTCATCCGCGGCGTGCCGTTGCAGGCCGACGGCTACTTCTTTCTGCCCTTGTGGACCAACTGGCAACCCGGCCCGCATCCCGGCATTCTCGATTGGTACACGGTCATCGGTGGCCTGGTAGCACTGGTGGCGCTCACCATGCACGGCGCTTTGTGGCTCACCATCAAGACCTCCGGCGAACTGGGCCTCCGCGCCCGCCGCATCGTGACCCCGCTTTGGCTGATCCTGGCCGCGCTCACCGTCGTCAGCCTCATTGCCACCATCGCCGTGCGCCCGCAGAGCCTGAACAACTATTTCAACTATCCATTCACGTTCGCCGTGCCTGTGGGAGTGGTTGCGTCGCTGGCCGGCGTTTGGCTCCTGAACAGCAAAGCCCAGCCGGTAAAGGCATTCCTCTGCTCTTGCCTGTATCTGTTCTTCATGCTGGCCGGCGCGTGCTGGGACCTTTATCCCACGCTGCTGCCTGCCACCACCGGCGTTGATCGAGACATCACGCTTACCCGCGCGATCTCCGGCCCGCACACGCTCGCCGTTGGCCTGGTCTGGTGGGCGGTCGGCATGGCGCTAGCTGTCGCTTACATAGTCTTCGTCTACAGCAAATTCCGCGGCAAGGTGGATCTGCAACCACACAGCCACTGAGCTGGGGAATCTGGCTGTTTCGTCTCCGCTTGCGGAAACTGATCAGTCGCCCACCGCCTTCGCCGACGCGCGATCGATGAAACTGTGCCCCATCCATCGGACGTCTTTGTTTTTGTCCGATGGGTGAGAGTCCGTAGAACTCCAGGCCGACGTCGTATTTTGTTGAACTTGCGCTTTTATTTCTTCCTAGAGCCGAATACCGGCGTCTATTTCCTCTTTCCTGCTGGGCGCTACCCCCCAGGCTCCCAGCAGCCGCCGCAAAAGCACCAGTTCGCCCACGTGGTAGGCGTTGTGGTCGGCGGTGAGCAGTGCCTCCCGCAAAATGGTTTGCCCGTCACCGTGCGGAATCTTTTGGAACAGGTCCGTCGATTCGTCGGCCACCAGATCGCACATCTTCTTGCGGTCCTTCAGAAAGCTTTGGACGCTGCTGTTCCACTCGGCGTCGCTGGCCGGAGCCTGGGATTTTGGCCAATATTCCGCAGGCCAGTCCAAAGCCTTGTATTTCGGGTTCACTGAGAAATCCAGGATGTCCCACTGGGCGATTCTCAAGTGTTCCAGGATTTCCCATGGAGAGTGTTCAGCGCCATTTGGTTTTTCGCCGCGCAGGGTGACCGGCAAACCCTTGATCGCCGACTCAAAATTTGCGTGCGCTTCCTTGCTGGTGAGCAGATTCACTACATGCTGTCGCAGAAGTGTTTCGTTTGACATGATGTCGACTTCCCCTCTTCTTTCCGTGTACCCTCACCTCATTGAGATGCGGCGCACAGCGACCGTGGCACAAATGTAACGATTGGCCCTCGTTGAGTTTGATCCAAGGAACTTCGGGAAGTCAGAACGCATGAAGCCCAACGCGCAAAGACTTGCGCATTGGGCTCCATGTGTTTCTAGGGCAAATTCGCAGTTGGTGTAGAGTGGTTTTGAAAGGGCACGGCTTTAGCCGTGCCGCAAAAGCCATTAAATCAGCTGGGCTTTAGCCCCTGAGGGAATGCGCATCCCTCTACACCATCAGGAAAAATGCACTAGTGTCCTGAGTCCAAAATTCCCAACAAAACATCGGCTGTCATTCTGAGTGAACGGGGCCCCGAACGCTTGTCAGTTCGGGGGTGGTGAGCGAAGAATCTGCTTTTGTTCTTCGACGAACTTCAGACTCACCACACCAGCGAACGCGCTCGCCCTACAGCGTCACCAGCGTCCCAGGCTCCCGGAAGGCTTCCGCCTCGTGCTCCAGTTGCGGGTCCCAGTTCTTCGGCTGATAGATGCAGCAAGGCTCCTGCGCCAGCGGGTCGCCCGTAACGGCATAAGCGCGCGCGCGTGATCCGCCACAAATCTCCTTGTACTCGCAGGCGCCGCACTTGCCCTCCAGCTTGCTCGTATCGCGCAGAGACTTGAAGATGGGCGCGTTGCGGTAAATGTCGGCCAGCGGCGTTTCACGCACATTGCCGGCGTGGATGGGGAGAAAACCGCTCGGGTAAACATTGCCCACGTGCGAGATGAACATGAAGCCCTTGCCGTCGTTCACGCGGCGCGTGGCCCAGCTCGCGGTGCGGGTTTTGGCGTCAGCGGTCGGCGCGCCCGGCTCGTACTTCTGCGCTAATGCGCTCGGATGCCCATGCCCAATCTTTCTCTCTTCTAAATTGTGCTGCAGCAGGTAGCGCCGGTAGTGCATCGCTTCCGTGGTCTTGATCTGGAAACTCACCTTGTGCGACAGCTCGTAAATCTTGCCGAAGACCTGCTCAAACTCCTCGCCGCTCAGCAGGTCGTCCAACTGCCCGCGTCCTACCGGAACCAGGAAAAACACATTCCACATCACAATGGCGAGCTTTTCGAACAGGTTGCAAAGATTGTCCAGGTCTTGCGCGTTGTGGCGGCTGATGGTTGTGTGCACCTGGATCGGAATCCCCGCCTCGTTAGCCCACTCGATGGCTTGAATGGTGCGCGCCCAAGCGCCGGGCAGGCCGCGGAAGTTGTCGTGAATCTCGGGAGTCGAGCCATCCAGCGAAATTCCCAGCCGAACCAGGCCTGCCTCTTTCAACTTGAAAATCGCCTCGCGTGTCAGCAGCGGCGTAGCGCTCGGCGTGAGCGCAACCTGCACGCCCTTATCGGCGGCATAGCGGATCAGCTCGAAAACATCTTTGCGCTTCATCGGATCGCCGCCGGTAAACACAAAGATGGGAATGTGCATCTCCGCGATCTGGTCGATCAGCGCCTTGCCTTCGGCGTTCGTCAGCTCGTCGGGATGGGCAATCGGCTGGGCTGCGGCGCGGCAATGCTTGCAGGCCAGGTCACAGGACTGCGTGACCTCCCAGATGGCAAGGAAAGGAGTTTCGTCAAAGTTCAACCCGCCACGAGCGGGAATGTTGTGCATCGGTTGCATGAGACCTCCTGCGGAATCGGAGCTGGCCGGACTGGGAAATAAGTCCTGAAGCCGGGGATGGAGCGGCCTGCCTTCCTCACGAAAATCTTAACCCTGCCGAAGAACTCTGGCAGTGTCCGGAAGAGGGAAGCCGATCAAAAACCGCTTCGGGGCGCTACGATTCCTGTCTAGAAGAACAGCATTTGTGCGTGTCGGGCTGTGATTCAGATCACTTTACGTCACTGGTCACCCCGATTGACTGAAGGCTCGCGACTTCGCCTGACTGCCAGGTTTCACAGCACAGGCGCGCAACAAGACTGCTTCCAGTTGACCGTTCTCTCTTGATTCGGGTCTATAGTAGGCGTAACGGAATTTGAGTGGCGCCAACTGCTAAGAAAGTGAGTCAAGTCACTTTCCCTTGTGCGGCCCGGCACTGCATCTCGCTCATTATTCTGGGATTATTTGAACGCACCATCAGGAGGTTCCCATGGCACCCGTCATGAAGCCCGGTTGGAGCAAACCCTCCACCATTCTCTTTGCCTCCGAGATTCCCGCCAACCAGAAAGCCTTCGCGTTTGCGGTTGCGCAGGCCAAAGAGTTCAGCGCAAACCTCATTCTCCTCCACGTCTATGACACGCTGGTGGTGGCCGCATCGGAGACTTCGGGCATCCGCTACTACGACTACGCGGCCGCCGCGCGCGCCGAGAAACATCAACTCGAGCCGCTGGCCGAGCAAGTCCGCAAAGCCGGCATTTTGTGTGAAGTGGTCGTACGGCCGGGACTGGCCGCCGACCAGATTCTTGCCGTCGTGCGCGAACGCCAGATCGACCGCATCGTGATGGGCACGCACTCTCCGGGGCCCATCGGCAAGCTGCTTGTGGGTTCCGTTGCCGAGGCCGTCCTGCGCACTGCCAGAGTGCCGGTCTTCATTGTTGGCCCCGAAGTCGTGGACGGAAGCTACCGTGACTTCGTCACGCGTTCCATTCTGTGTGCCGTCAGCCTTCAGGAGGCCAGCAGTGCAGTCGCTGCTTTTGCCGCGGAACTGGCCGCTCAGCATAATGCCCGCCTGATTCTGCAACATGTCATCCGGCCCCAGGAGCGCGCGGAGATTCTGGCCGGCCGCTCGCTTGACCAGATCGAAAAAGATCTTATGATGCTGGTTCCACCCAAACTCCAGCAGAAGATCGCCATTCAAACCATCGTTGTGCCCGGCGACCCAACCGAGGAGTTGCTTTACCAGAGCAAAGCGCAGCAGGCCGACCTCATCGTCCTCGGCGCACAGGGCGCCTCTGCCTTTGCCGCCATCACGCGCCACGGCGTGGTGTACAAGGTGCTGGCTCACACGCACTGCCCTGTCATTACCCTGTCGCCGGTGGTGTTGGCCGAGTGCGGGTTCAAGTCGGAAAAAACTCCGCCGGCCGAGGGCTACATGGCTGGAGTTTTCTAGGCTGTATCTACATATAGGTATCGTGCAAATACTTGAAAAACAAGTATTTGCACGATACCTAATCATAAGTTAACTGTCATTCTGAGTGAACGGGCCCCCAAACGCTTTTCAGTTTGGGGGTGGTGAGCGAAGAATCCGCTTTTGCATTCCTCCGACTCGTACAAGAACTTTGGAGACACCACTCTAGGGCGCGACAACGCTGAAAGAGTTGAAGAAGCGCGACACATCCTGGTCCCGACGGGCGCTGGCGGAAGGAAACGTCGCGGTCAGCATGTAAAGGCGCTTGCGGGCCAGAACCATGCGCGCATTGAACACACCGCCGCCCAGATTGCGGGCTGAGAAGTCCCTTGCCGGAAAGCCCTGCTGGCTGATCTCAGATTCAGTCACGAGCGTGGTCTGCGTCCGTTCCATCGCATCGTCCCGGGCCATGGCGAGGGTACGGGCGGGAACCTCGCTGTTGATGCGCTCGATAGGCGGGTCGGCTGCCCAGGCTACCGAGTAGCTGGTCTCGGTGTCCGGATAGGTATAGATCATGTCCACCTGTTCGGAGCTTCCGTGTTCGTTATAGGCGGGAACCTGGATCTGGCTGATGCCGGAGGGCATCTCAACCTTGAAGCCATCCGAGGTCCGGTCCACCGGCTGCCACGCGATGTTCGCGGGGCGCGGCGACGCAGAGGGCAGGCCAGCACTTCCGCTCTCGCCGTTGCCTGCAGGGGAGACAAGCCCCCAATCCTGCCGGTGGCGGTAGACGTAGACAGCTCCCAGTATCAGAATCAGCACCAGGACGATGTAAGGCCACCGTTTCACATCTTCAAGAGTGTCAATTCCGCCTCATGGTTGCAAGTTGATTCTTGACCTTTATTTCCCGCAGGTGCCAGCCGGGTAAAAAGGGGAATCCTCGGCGGCAGGATTTCTACGCAGAATTCTTCGCGGCAGACCAAACTCGCTTGCAACCTTTTCGCAAATAGGGCATCCTACTAGGTAATTAGCAGAGGCTTCCCCGAATATGTCCCTCCCAAGTAAGGTCACTCCTTCTTGAAGATCCTGTATGGATCTCTTCTCACAATTTCCCCCCTGGATTCCCTCCTCAAATTGCCTCTCGAGCGGGCCTGCTGGAAAGCAGGCCCACATGCTCTCTGCTTTCCCGTGCGTTCCGCTGCCCGCCTCAATCGCCTTGCGGGTAGAATCGAACCAGATGCGGCCTTCCACCAGCCCCAGTTCCGCCACCGGACGCGACCTCAAGTCGCCTGATCTGAGTGAGATCGATGCTCTTTTTCAGGAGGCGGGCCTGGTGCGCAACCTGCGCGGAAACTCCGGCGCCATTTCCCATAAACAGACAGACCGGCTTGACCGGGCCGATGCCGAGGAGTTGCGGAGGCCAGCGCCGCCAGCCCGCGTTGCCCGGAACGGCGTTCAATGGCTTGCAGTGCCCGGATGGGAGAAGATGTCAGCCAAGGTCCCCTGGCTCTGGCACGGATACAGCACTCGAAAGGGCGGCGTGAGCCGGGCTTATTGCGCGGACGATGCGCCAGGCGAGCTGAACCTTGGCTTTACGCCCGGCGACAGCAGAGAAGCCGTTCTCCGCAACCGCAGCCTGCTGGCCGAGGCGGTAAGCGGCGATGCCGGCACGCCGCTGGTGGCCGTCAAGCAGTTTCACTCGAATGTGGTGCATCGGGCTACGGCAGCCGACGCGGCGCGCGAACTTCCGTGGCGCGCCGATGGCCTCATTACCGGCGAGCCAGGTTTGTTGCTCGGGATTCAGACGGCGGACTGCATTCCGGTGCTAGTGGCTGACCGAAAACGGCGCGTTGTGGGAGCCTTCCATGCCGGGTGGCGTGGAACCGTGAAGCGCATTGTGGAGACCGGCGTGGGCTGCATGAGACTTGAATACGGCTGCCGGCCCGAAGATATGGTTGCCGCCATCGGCCCCGGCGTGGGCGCCTGCTGCTATGCGGTGGGCGAAGAAGTGCTTTCGGAGTTTGAGTCGCAGTTCCCTTATGCGCGCGAGCTGTTCCACGAGGTCTACTCGAAGGATGCTGTGCGCAACAAATACCCCATGCTCTTCCTGACCCAGCGCGCGCCGGGCCACTCGCCGATTGGGCCCAGCCTGCATCTGGACCTGGTGGAAGCCAACCGCCGGCAACTGCTCTATGCGGGACTGAAGCCGCGCGCGATTCATGTGCTTGGCGGCTGCACAAGCTGCCAGACGGAGATGTTCTTTTCGCACCGGGCATCGCAAGGACACGCGGGGCGCATGATGGCGGTGATCGGGATCAAGCCTTCTTCAAAATGAACGGGTTGTGCGGAGAGCAAAAAACACCTCGCCCCGTCTCAGGAAAGCCGAGACAGGGCGAGGTGTTTGATTCTCTGCTCTGAGCCTCGCCTTAGAGCAGTTTCGCTTTTACTGTAGACCGGATTTGAAAGGGCATGGCTTTAGCCGTGCCGCAAAACGCCAATAAAATCAATGGGCTTTAGCCCCTGAGGAAAAGCCCTATGGTCTACACCATTTCCGAATCTGCTCTAGGAGGCGCTGGCAGCTTCGCCGGGGTTAACCAGGTCGCGAAGCTCTTTGGATGGCTTGAAGTAGGGGACGCGCTTGGCGGGAACATCCACGCGCTCTCCGGTCTTGGGGTTGCGGCCGATGCGGGGATTGCGCTGGCGGATGCGGAACGAGCCGAAACCACGAATCTCGATCTTGTCTCCGCTTTGCAGAGCTCCGATCACGGAACCGAAGATGCTCTCCACGATGACCTCACCGTCGCGGCGCGTCAGGTCACCCAAACCAGTCACCTTTTCCACCAGATCTGCTTTTGTCATGTGCGTTAGGCCTCCGCTTTCAGGATAACCGGATTCTCTACGCAGATGCGTGGAAAAAGCAAGCCTCTTTTTAGAATTTAGCCTTTATGCATCAGCGAGTTGGGCTGAAACTGCGCCGCCGATGCGCCGAGCCCGCGCCAAGGCATGGTTTGCGGTATCATGTGCTGAGCCTCTCTCAGGAAAAACGACTCCGGCCGCATCCGGGACCCCTGGGCCAGGCAGCGGTATTCAGCCCATGTCCTATCCGAGCTACAGCATTGTCATTCCGGCCTACAACGAGGCTGGCCGCATTCCCGCTACGTTGCAGTCGGTTGTCGACTGCATTCGGCAATACGGCTGGTCTGCCGAAGTCCTTGTGGTCGACGACGGCTCGACGGATGCGACCGCAAAGGTGGTGCGCGCTTTTGCCGTCGATGCGCCGGAGGTGCGCCTGCTACAGAATCCAGGCAACCGGGGCAAGGGCTACAGCGTTCGTTCGGGCATTTTGCAGGCGCTGGGCGAAGTGGTGATGTTTACAGACGCTGACCTGTCGGCTCCGATGGAAGAAGCCGAGCGGTTGTTTGCCGCCATCGCCGGGGGAGCCGACATTGCCATCGGTTCTCGATGGCTTGAAAGCGGCCGCCAGACGCATCGCCAGCCCTTCTACCGGCAGTTTTTCGGCCGCTGCTTCAATGGCGTTACGCGGCTGGTGATGGGGCTGAAGTTTGCCGACACGCAGTGCGGATTCAAGGCCTTTACGCGGGCAGCGGCGCAAACCGTCTTTCAGTTGCAGACGATTGAGCGCTGGGGCTTCGATCCGGAGATCCTGTTTATCGCACTCAAACGCGGCTACCGCGTCGAGGAGGTTCCCGTGAGTTGGGCCCACGACGAACGCACCCGCATGAGCTACCTCAAGGACGGCCTCAAGATGCTCGAGGAGATTGCGATCGTGCGCTGGAACGCACTCCTCGGCCGCTATGGCAAACAGGTCGAGCATATTCACCGCGCGCGCGTGGTGAAGTAGAAAGGCAGCTTCCAACCCGCCATGCCGATGCGTTCTTTTTGCGCCTGGCGGGTGTTTTGAGGGCGGCTATAGCATTTTCGGAATCGCCGTAAACCGAAGACATGCACTCAAGTGGCTTTTTTATCAAGAAAAAGCCACCTTTCTATGCACTTAAAATGTCTATGCTAATTCCGAAAATGCGCTAGAGCATTTTTGCTTTTGCTGTAGACCAGTTTTGAAAGGGAACGGCTTTAGCCGTGCCGCACAAAGCCAATAAAATCAACGGGCTTTAGCCCCTGAGGGAAAGCCCATCGGTCTACACAATTTCAGAATCTGCTCTAGTACTACAGTTGTAATTAGGGGATTCCGGAGGGAGCAGGGGGTTTCAACCCCCTGAAAAAGACCAGAACAGTTGCGGCTTTTACAGGCTGCGGAAAAACTCCTCCCGGTGAAGGGTACGGGCTTTAGCCCGTACATAAACCCTGCAAAACGAGTTGGGCTTTAGCCCCTGAGGGATGCTTTCGGCTCCTTCGCTCCAAACCTTGCCTTTTTCCGCAGCCTGTTTAGGCCCAGATCGGGGTAATCTCAAGCAAATACAACTGTAGTACTAGGCTCAACTTCCGGGCGAAAATCCTGCAAGATTGGTAGTTGGCGCTGAGGCTTGCTTTTCTTGCAAGCCTTTTTGCTTGTTTTGGTTATGGCTTGAATGGAGCTACAGCGGTTTCGATTCTGCTCTTTACCGTCCACATCCCCAGAAGTAATTACGGCTTACCATCGCCATCAATCACAGGTTCACTGCCCCCGGGCCTCGACCCTTTGCCGATAATTACCACTCCAAAGCGCACAATCTACACATGGCTAGCTCTATCCAACATTGCCGCAGACCACGCCGAAAGGGGTGTTCTAGGGCCATACCCCCACAGCCCGACCCCCTCCCCCCCACCCGTCAATTGCACAGATTATGGTGCATTGAAATTTTAACTAATTAATAATCAACAAGATACGAGATTGAAAATGTTACTCAAAAGTAAACATGGCTGCGAAAAACGCGATTTTTCGTCGATTTCTTCGCGGAAATTGCCCCTCGAAGCCCCTCAAACGCACTAAAACGCCAGATTTTCAACCAGCCGGTTCATCCGCTCTTCCTGCTCCTCGATCGACTCGACCAGTTTGAACTGCGTCCGGCAGCGGTCCAGATTGTGCCCCTCGCGATGCACCTTGAAATACGTGTCGCCGGCCAGGTAATCCGTCAGAAAGCGAATCCCGATCTCGAAGGTGATCAGCTTCCCCGAGAAGGCAAGCAGATCTTTCTCCGCCTTGGTCAGGAATCCGCCCGCCGAGCTCAGGTACCCGCGCACAAGCGCCTCGAACATCGGGAACTGCATCGTCACTTTCGAGAGATCCCGTTCGTCCTCGAGAGCGGGGCTGGTCGTCGCCCGCACCATGTCGCCGAAATCGTACGGCGCCAGGCCCGGCATCGCCGTATCGAGGTCGATCACGCAAATGGCCTCGCCGGTCGTGTCGTCCAGCATCACGTTGTTGAACTTGGTGTCGTTATGGGTCACGCGCTCCGGCAGGTTTGCGTCCAGCAGAACACTCGCCATCGACTGATGCGCCAGGGCGAATTCAATCTCGGGCTTCGCCATCGCCGAGCGTCCTGCCGCGTCGGCTGCGATCGCCTCCTCCAGCGCCTTGAACCGCTTCGGCGTGTTGTGAAAATCCGGAATGGTATCGAGCAGGCGCGGAGCGGGCAGGCTGGCCAACTGCTCCTGGAATCGCCCAAACGCCCTGGCCGCCTGAAACGCCTGCTCCTTGTTCTCCACCGCGTCGTACGAGCGCGCGTGATCGATGAAGTGATAAGCGCGCCAGTGGTTGCCATCCGCGTCGACGTACCAGCCGCGCCCGTCTCGCGCAGGTATCAGCCGCAGAGCCCGACGGTTTCCATCCGGCTCGCCCGCCACCTGCGCGGCAAGGTGCGCCGTCACTCGCTCCACGTTCTCCATCAGCGCGGTTGGCTGCTTGAAGATCTTGTGATTGATCCTCTGCAGAATGTACCGCCGCTCCGCGCCGCCCTCCTTAAAGGTCGCGCGGTAGGTGTCGTTGATGTGGCCACTGCCATAAGAAATGGCCTCCAAAAACTCGCCGCCGATGTCGAACTGGCGCATCGCCGCGCCTACGTTTTGTTCTCCACTCATGCCCACAGGCTTTCAGGATAAACACCCTTCTGAATCAACTGCCGGATGCTTTCCACAACCTGCGCATGGTCCTCGCGGTAGGTCACGCCGAACCACGAGTCGTTGCTGCGCAATACCTTCACCTTCGCCTGACCAGCCACAAGCAGCTCGTTGACCGTACTCGGAATGAAGCACTCCTTCTTCAAGTCCGAGCCATTGGCTTCCAGAAACTTCTTGAATTGATCTTTCAGTTGTCCGAAGACCTCGGGCGTAAATCCAAACATGTTCATTGAGACCGCTTCGTCGCCCGTCAGCTCGGTCACCTTGCCGTCGCCGTCGGTGTTCTTGGCATGATCGCCGTCGCGCGCAATGCTCGTCAGCTCCACAACCTGCTCCAGGAACCCGTCGCCGCTCACGCGGCACACACCGCGCGCCACAGTTCCAAACTCCGACAGCGTATTGCGCAGCACGAATCCGACCATCGCGTAGTCGCCGTTGCCGGTCTGCAACTGTTCCGACATCACCCGGTAACTCTCCGCCCCGTAGAAATCGTCCGCATTGATCACCGCAAAAGGCTCATGAATGGCGTCGGCGGCCATCAGAATGGCTTGCGTTGTGCCCCATGGCTTGGTGCGCCCGGCCGGCACGCTGAATCCCGCCGGAATCTTGTCCAACTCCTGAAACACGTAGTCGACCGCGATGCGCTTCTCAAAACGAGAGCCCACCACCTCTTTAAACGGCTCCTCAATATCCTTCCGGATAATGAACACCAGCTTGCCGAATCCGGCGCGCATGGCATCGTAGATCGAGTAATCAATGATGGTTTCGCCGCTCGGGCCAACCGCCTCAATTTGCTTCAGGCCGCCGTAACGGCTGCCCATGCCGGCCGCCAGAACTAGCAGAGTTGGCGCTACTGTCGATTTCATGAATTTGGAATCCTCTCTTATTGAATGTTTCTCTCGAATGGTAAAGCCCGAGGGGCTGGTTCTGCATCGTCTGCCCTGTTTCCGCCGCCGGAAAAACAGGCTCACCCTCTCGATCCGTGGCTCAGTCATTGAATCAGACATCCACGGGAGTTGGGCAGTTGGCCGGCCGCTTACGGAATCCGGGCGGCGAGTTTGGCGGCCTGAATCGCTGCATCCTGGGCTAAAGGCATGTTCGCATAGCCGGCAACGATCTTCCCTTTGCGGAAAATGCAGATGCCGTCCAGATACTTCGCCGTTGCCTGAAACCCTTCGTCGCCCACCGTTACGGACGTAGCTCCTGCAAACCGATCCTTCAGGCTCTTCATCACTGAAACCGCCGCTTCGGCCGACTCCTCCTGCACCAGGATTGCCTGCCCCTGCTTATACTTCGCCACGTAGCCGCGCTTCAGCTCTCGCAGCCCCAGCACACTCTCAGGAACCAGGCGGGTAGAGGCCAGATCCTCTTTCACAAACCACTCCAGCGCCGCCGGTGGAGTCTCCCTGCCCTCCAGATGCTCCAGCATTTTTACCGCGAAGGCCCTCATCGTCGCCGTGTCGTCGCTATCCGGGTTGGCCGCAACCTCGACCAGTTCCACGTAGTACTTGCCCTTGGCAAAGGTGGCGCCCTGCTTTTGGATCTGCCCACCCATTCCGATCTTGGCAACCGGCTGGCTGGAATCGAGGTTGGCGGCAAACATCCCGTAGGCCGAATCGGCGTCGCTCATCTCCGAGACGTCAATGTCCAGCGTATTCCCGCCCGACGCGCAGGTAATTCCCTGCATACGCACAAAGCCGAAGCTCAGATAGCCCTCCGCGCCACCGTCCTTGTACTCGAAGAGATTGTCCGCGGCATACTGGCGCTTGGCCCCGGACGGCTCCCAGCCGGGAACAAAGTGGCAGTCTAGGTAATCCTGCGCCCCCGCCGTTCCCGCGGCCAGCAGGACGATCAGCATCAATCCGGCAGCCCTCATGCGAACAACTCCTGCGCCCGCGCCATCCGATCGGCCACATGCACGCCATGGGGACACTGTACCGTGCATTCGGCGCAATCTCCGCACCGTACAGCAGTGTGCTCGGCAGCCAGTTCCAGGAATCTCTCGCGGCCCAGCGCGAACTGACCATACCCATCCGCATAAGTCAGGAAGCGCAGCACATCGGCCACCGGCAGGCCCTTTTGGCAGGCCCCGTCGCACTGCCCACACAAGCGGCAGTAGACTGGCCGGATCATTTCCAGATGGGCAGCCAGCAGCTTTTGGTCACCGGCAGAGAGTTGGCTCCCCATCGCTTTCAGATTCTCTTCCAACTGGTCGTTATCCGTAATACTGGGAATCGTGGTCGCCACATTGGGCTTGTTCACCACCCACTTCAGGGCGGCCAGCAAAGCACCGGGCTGGGTCAGCTTTTGATACATCGGATCGCTGGGCTTTACACTGCGAAGTCCGCCAGCCATCACTTTCATGGCCACCACGCCCATACCCGCCTTGGCTGCCGTCGCGATAGCCTGCTCCATGCCTGCGTCCATTGTGAAGTTGTAGGCCGCCAGCACCACATCGAAAACACCTTTTTGTACCATCCAGGGAATCAATTCCTTCTGGCCGCTGTGCGTGCTAACCCCGGCAAAGCGGATCTTGCCCTGCTGCTTGGCAAGCTGCTGGGCTTCGATCATGTCGTCGTGGATTTCGGTTGCGTTGCTCCGGGCATGCAGGTACCAGATGTCGATGTAGTCCGTGTTCAATTCCTTCAGGCTCTGGTCAAGATGCTGCTGCATCCCCGCTTTGTCTGGCGCATGGGTCTTGGTCGAGAGCACGATCTGCTTCCGTTTTGCACCCAAAGCCGCGGCCACCATGCGCTCGTTGTTTCCGTGCTGATAGCTGCGCGCCGTATCGAAGTAGTTGATCCCGGCGTCTGCGGCGCGCTCAATCACGCTGCCATCCGACGTGATCATGCAGCCGAACCCGACGGTGGTCACCTTCAACCCCGTACGGCCCAGCACTCGGTAGTCGAGTTTCACCTCGGAACCGGGGGTCTTTGCGCCCGCGGTATTTGCGCCGGCAGTCTCATCCGGTTTCCAGAAGCCCATCTTCGAACCTGCACTTGCAACCGGCAGCATCAATCCGGCAGATAAGAAATCGCGGCGTGACGTTTTGGGTGCCATAATTCCCCTCCAGTTAGTGGAAAACGGTTTATCATAACCCCTGTTAGAACTCCGTCAATAGGGCGCAGATCACAGCACCGAAAGGTTCAGGCTGGAACTTCATACCTGCTCAATTCTTGCCTTCCGCTACGGTGCAATCTTGCGATACTGCGTGTTCAATTCGGGAAAGCCGCTGGGGGCTTTCCAGAGTGCGTGACTAAGATTCAACACCCTGCCAAGAAAAGCGCGTAACTTTCAGAGCATTTGCCGATACTTTACACAAAGCACCGCGCTCCGAATGCTGTCTGGCAGGCACGACTGCTTCCGAATCATGGACTACGGAACCTTCTTTTTTACGAACATCGCCTCTGTCACCGTTTTCACGGTGTGCATCACTCTGGTTGCGTGTTACAACCGCCGGGTGGTGGGAATGAGCTGGTTCGCGGGAGGACTCGTTGTTGGATTGGTCAAACTGATCCTGCAGGGACTGGAAGGGAAAATACCCTCAGTATTCAGCAGCATGTTCCCCAACGAACTCTACCTTGTCTCCTTCATGATGCAGTTGATGGGCGTGTATTGGTTTGTGGTGCGCAAGCCGATGCGCAGCCGGTGGGCTTGGATTGCCGTCGGGCTAGTGCTGGCGGCTTATACAGTGATGTTTCTTGCCAGAGTTCCGTATACCGGCAATGTCATCAATATTCCTTTTGTAGTTGTCTGCGGCGCAACGGCCTGGATTCTCTTGAAGCATGGCAGGAGCCCGTTTACCGCGATATCGCGGGTGTACGGGTTCATCCTGTTCGCAGCGATTTGCGTGGCCGTGTACCGGGCCGTCCTCACTAATCTGCGCTATATCCGTCCGTGGGAGACTGTCCATGCCCAGACCGACTCCCGCTGGCTGTATTCACTTGCCGCTATGGCCTTTCTCGCCGCCTTCATGGTGATGTGCGATTTATGGTTCCTTGTGACGGAGTTGCAGCGGGAACTGACCGAGCAGGCACGTACGGATCCCCTCACCGGAGCCATGAATCGCAGAGCAATGGAGGAGGCTGCCGAGCGCGAGACGGCGCGGAGCATTCGTCACGATCGCCCTCTCTGCATGATCGTAATCGACATTGACTATTTCAAACACCTGAACGATACGAGGGGACATGCCGCCGGCGACTGCGCGCTCCAGGCATTGGTTCGGCGGGCGAAGGACACACTGCGCAGTCAGGATTTGTTTGCCCGCACGGGGGGTGAGGAGTTTGCCGTTCTGCTCCCGGACACCTCTGAAGCAGCCGGGATCGCCACCGCCGAGCGAGTACGGCAGTCCATTGAAGAGCTTGAAGTGTCCTCCTTAACCGGACCAATTCGACTTACGGTCAGCGCGGGGGTAGCCCAGTTCGACCCCTCATGCGGCGGATGGGAAGAGTTGATGCGGCGCGCCGATGAAGCCATGTATGAGGCCAAGAAGCACGGGCGCAATTCGGTCGCTGCACGCCATTGTGAGAATTATGTGGTGTTTTCAACTTAGCTCCGTTTTTGTCCTTCTCTTATATCCCCCGGCAGACGTGGGGAACCCACGGAACTGCCGTTTCTTTTGCTGTGTCTTGCGCCTTACCCCAATAGTGGTCCATCCGAATTAAACTGACGCAGGGGTAAAAATGAAACTTGGTCTGGGTCTCTACCGGCACATGCTGAACGACTCCTATGCGTTTGCCGTTCAGGCCGGCTGTACTCACGTCATAGTTCACCTGGTTGATTGCTTTCGGCAGGGAGAAGCCAATCCTTCCCAGAACCAGCCAACGGGCGGCAAAGACAAGCCGTGGGGCGTTGCCGGGGATCCGGACAAGTTGTGGACGGCCAACGAACTGATCCAACTGCGCAAACAGGTCGAGGCGGCGGGTCTCAAGCTGGAAGCAATTGAAAACTTCGATCCGGCCCCTGGTACGACATTCTGCTCGACGGCCCCAAGCGCGCCCTGCACATTCGCAACGTCCACGCCATTTTGAGAGCTATGGGCGAAGCCGGCATAGGCACAATGGGCTACAACTTCTCGATCGCCGTCGTCTGCGGCCGGGTCAGCGGGCGGTTTGCCCGCGGCGGTGCGGAGTCAGTCGGCATGGACGGTCCCGTCGACACCCCAATCCCCAACGGCACCGTTTGGAACATGATCTATGACCAGAACGCGCCAGCCGGTTTTCTGCCATTTCGCACGAGGAACTATGGAATCGCCTCCAGCGGTTTCTGACGGAGTAATGATTCTCGACCACAGTCCGCAGATGACCTGCACGGCTCCGTGGCATGCGGGAATGGCGCACACGCTGGGCTTTATGCGCGCCGCTATCATGGCTTTGGAGCGCGGATTCAAGCCGTAGACCGGTACAGCACTGCAAGCTGAGTGGGCAGAACAGGCAGGAGAGAAAGCCCTTCCTTTATCATCGATAAAGAAGCTGCGACGAGCGCTAGCCGCGCCCAACCGGAAAGGATCAATTCTCCTGATACTTGAAAAATTCAACTTGAAGGGCAAGACAGCGCTGGTTACCGGGTCGTCGCGCGGCCTTGGGGCCGGCATTGCCCTTGCGCTGGCCGAGGCAGGAGCCAATGTCGCCGTCCACGGATCGACGCAGGCACCAAAAGCCACGCAGAAACTCGTCGCAGAGACTGGCGCTGACTGCATCGCACTGGTTGGCGATGTGGGCGATGTGGCAGTTTGCGCGCATCTGGTGGAAGAGACTGTCCAGCACTTCGGCTCGATCGACATTCTGGTGAACAATGCAGGCATCATTCGCCGCGCTCCCGCCGTCGATTACTCCGAGGAGGACTGGAAGGCGGTTATCGACATCAACCTCTCCAGTGTCTTCCGCCTGACGCAGCACGCGGGCAGGCACATGCTGGCCAAAGGCTATGGAAAGATCATCAACATCGCCTCGCTGCTGACGTTCCAAGGGGGCATCATGGTGCCTGCCTATGCCGCGGCGAAAGGCGGTGTGGGGCAACTGACCAAGGCCTTCGCCAATGAATGGGCCTCGAGGGGCGTTAATGTCAACGCTATCGCGCCCGGTTACTTCGCCACCGACAACACTGAGGCATTGCAGAACAACCCCGAGCGCGCGCGCCAGATTCTGGATCGGATTCCGGCGGGACGGTGGGGCGACCCGGAAGACCTGGCTGGGGCGGCGGTTTTTCTTGCCTCCGCTGCGAGCGATTACATCCACGGCCAAATACTGGTCGTCGATGGCGGATGGCTGAACCGGTAACGAATTTGCAGGACGCGGCAGCGTAGAGTATGCTCTGCCGCTTGAACGGGGAGAACGCATGACTGAGAGTGGAGTGGTTTATACGGCAACGGATGCAACGCCTCTGACAACGCCCGAGGCCGGAATGGTGCGCCAGGTGTTGGCTTACAATCCGCAACTGATGATGGTGCGGCACAAGTTCATCAAAGGATGGGTCGGCGCAAAGCACAGCCATCCGCATCACCAGATGGTTTATGTTGTGAGCGGCCACATCCTGTTCGAGGCCGAGGGCAAGCAATGGAGCATGCGTGCTGGCGACAGCGTGGTTGTCGACGGCAGCCTCGAACACCAGGCGTCGGCGCTTGAGGACTCAGAAGTGCTGGACATTTTTACGCCCTATCGCGAAGACTATGCGTAGACCCACCCCGACGAAAGCCTGGGCGGGTTGGGAAGGTTGAGAAACACGATGAAGATGCGATGGATGGGAATCCTTGCGCTGACGGTTCTATGCGTCAGTTCGTTGCGTTCGTTTGGACAGACCGGCCAGATTACCGGCATTGGGCACATTGCCTATCGCGTGAGCGATCTCGACAAGGAAGTTGCCTTCCTCGGGAAGCTGGGCTACGAAGAGTCTTTCGGCTTTACGGACGCCGCGGGCAAGACCACCGAAGTCTTTGTGAAGGTGAACGACCGGGAGTTCATCGAGATCTATCCACAGACCGATCCCGCTCAGCCACTGGGCTGGATGCATGTTTGCTATGAGGCCGACGACATCAACGGTCTGGTTGCCTCGTTGACGGCGCACGGTCTTCAGCCGAAGCCGGTGAGGAAGGCTGGAGCAGGCAACCTGATCTCTTCTCTGGACGATCCGGAGAAGCGCGTGACTGAGTTCACGCAATACATGCCCGGCTCGCGGCACACTCTGGACAAGGGACTGCATCTGGGCCAGCACCGGGTTTCAGACAAGCTGCTGGGCTTCGAAGTGCCGGTTCCCGATGTAGAAGCAGCCCGGAAGTTTTACGTTGCCGGGTTGGGATTTGAAGCGCGGGAAGGCAGAGAGGGCTTGCGGCTGAGCCTGCCTGGCGCTCCGGATTTGCGGATTCAGATTCGTGCGGCAGCGGCCGGCGGCGGGCCTGAGACCCTGTTTCGCGTGACGGACACCGAGAAGACGGCCGAGCAGTTGAAGGCCCTGGGAATTGCAGCGAAGCAGGAACGGAATCGAGTTCTCGTGAGTGATCCCGACGGAAATGTCTTTGCGTTTGTCGCGTCTCGCAATCGCTGAGCGGTCCTACCTGATTCGAGAGTCCATCGACAGATCGAAATCTGCACGCGGAGGCTGTTTTCCGCCTTCGAGGTTGAGTTTTTGGGCCTAAATCTTCGAAAATCCGCTGTTGCCATTGAGGGCTTACTTTCTGGTAAGCCTTTTTATTTCTTGCGGTTAGGCCTTGAGTCAGGATAGCGCCCGTTGACTAGTTAGTAATGGGACTTTGGGGCGTAAGCGGTGTATTTTCTGTTGGTTGGCAGGAATGTCACAGTTTCACGGGAAAAGAGGGGGAGGGGGTCTCTCCGGCTGGTAGGGACGTGGGGACCAGGGACTAGAAGAGCTGGCCGGCTGAGTTCATGCTGCCCGACTTGGCTTGGATGCATTCGGATAGAGCTGCCCATGTGTTCATTGTGCGCCTTTGCCGGATAATTCTCGGCGAAGGTAACTCATTCATGATAAGCAATTTACAAGAGTGAATGTTCTTTGCGGGACGGGGATGCAGACGCTGGCGGACGAGAAGCAGCCGCAGATCCTTCGACTCCCTGCGGTCGCTCAGGATGAAAATTCTATTATTTATTAAGCACTTACATGAGATCTGTATGTCTATAGAGCCTAGTGTGGGGTCTCTGAAGTTCGCAGCAAAAATCGGACCCCGGAATCGCAGATCTTTCGACTCCGATTGGCCGAAAAGCAGGCCAAACTGCGGAAGATGACAACTCAATTCCGATGCGAACTTCTGGAACAGGACTCTAGAGCAGATTCGGAAATGGTGTAGACCGATGGGCTTTCCCTCAGGGGCTAAAGCCCGTTGATTTTATTGGTGTTTTGCGGCACGGCTAAAGCCGTGCCCTTTCAAAACCGGTCTACACCAAATGCAAAAATACTCTAATTGCGGGCGACGTGCTCTTGGATGGCCTTTTCGTGTGCGAGCAGTTCGGCGAGAGCCTTCTCCGGACAGATGTGGTGTGCTTCGACGCGATCGAGCTCCTGCTCGGTCTCGATGCAGGAAGCGATCGTCATGAAACAGTCGAGGCAGCGGGTGTTGAAACTGCCGTTGTCGTTTTGGGTGCGGCTATACATCGTCTCGGGAGTGCTCCGAATATTCAACGATGTTATGCGCAGTGCTGTTTTTGATGGCGTGACTTAGATCACTCGCTGTTGTGATGCCCATTCCCATCTTTCGCGGCGGGATGTTGTGAAAACTTTCTTTACGAGAAACTTCTCACATCGTGAGTCCCTGGTTTGGGTTGCGCCGCAGTTGCCAGCAGGGGCTCTGCCCGCCTTGCGCAAACAAAGAGACAGCGCAGGGCGCATCCAGGGTGCCCAGGTAGTCGAACTCTGTTTTGCGACCTTTCTCGGGAATGGAAACGTAGCTGTTGATGGTGACCTTGGACTGCGGCGCTCCGCGCAGTCGGTAGACGGCCCAATCGCCAACGTAAACGGCAACAAATGCCGCGGCGAGCACCACAACCACGCGAAACAGCCAGTACATCAGGAATCGAAACAAGTGTCAGCCTTTCCTCTCAGTCTAACGGCCGGCGAGCGGTGCAACCGACAGAGGACGCGGCGCGCCCTCGGGCATCACGAGTTTTTGGGGTGCGCAGCAAGCGCGATCGAGCCTGGCCCGGTCGGCCTGCATTTGCTTGTCCGCGGCGAGCGAGGCCAGCACGGCGGACAGGACGGAAGCGGAAGCCGCGTCATCCGGGGTGACAAGACGGTAGTGCATCCACTTGCCTTCACGGCGCGCCGCGACGATTCCCGCCTTGCGCAGATAGGCCAGATGCCGCGAAATCTTGGGCTGGCCCTGGCGCAGAATCTCGACAAAGTAGCAGACGCAGACTTCGCGCCCGCCGATGAGGTTGAGCAGGCGGAGGCGCGTGGGGTCGGCCAAGGCCGCAAACAGGCCGACGAGAGTTGCCGCTTTGGAGCCGCGTGTCATGGAGCGATTATAGGGGTTTTTATATACGTATTGACAAATATGATGGCGGCTAATATATTCGTTAAAGCGAATATGAGGCGCTGAGAGATGAGTACAGGAACAACCGCTGAGAAGTCCGTGAAGGAGACAGTGCAGGATAAGTACGGGGCCGCGGCCCGTGAGGTACAGCAGACAAGTTCGGCAGCTTGTTGCAATTCCGCGTTTACGTGCTGCGATCCGATTACAGGCAATTTATATAACGAGGCCGAGAAGGGCGCGGTGCCGCAGAAGGCAGTACTGGCGTCGCTTGGGTGCGGCAATCCTACGGCTCTGATTGAACTGAAGGCTGGAGAGACGGTTCTGGATCTCGGCTCCGGCGGCGGCATCGACGTGCTGCTTTCGGCCAAGCGCGTGGGGCCTACGGGGAAGGCGTACGGGCTGGATATGACCGATGACATGCTGGCCCTGGCTCGCGAAAATCAGCGCCAAGCGGGCGTCGAGAACGTCGAATTCCTGAAGGGCGAGATTGAGAACATTCCTCTGCCCGATGCTTCGGTCGATGTGGTGATTTCGAATTGCGTGATCAATCTCTCGGCCGACAAGGACCGCGTGATGCGCGAGGCCTTTCGCGTGCTGAAGCCGGGCGGCCGCTTTGCTGTTTCGGACGTGGTGGCGCGCGGCGAGGTGCCGGATGCGGTGCGGCAGAGCATGATGCTGTGGGTGGGCTGCATTGCCGGAGCTCTGGAAGAGGACGAGTACACGGCGAAGCTCGTGAAGGCCGGCTTTATCGAGATCTCTGTTGAGCCAACGCGCATTTACAACATCGAAGATGCGCGGCGGTTCCTTGAGGACTCGGGCGTGGATGTGGACGCTATCGCACCACAGGCCGAAGGGAAGCTGATGAGCGCTTTTGTGCGGGCTACGAAGCCGGGGCGGACTTGCTGCGGCGGGTCCAACTGCTGCTCGAAGTGAACTTATTTGTCAGGCCAACATTTCCTCAGGGGCTAAACAGGCTGCGGAAAAAGGCCAAATTTGGAGCGAAGGAGCCGAAAAGCATCCCTCAGGGGCTAAAGCCCAAGTCATTTTGCAGGGTTTATGTATGTACGGGCTAAAGCCCGTACCCTTCACCGAAAGGAGTTCTTCCACAGCCTGTAAAGCCCTCGTTGATTTTTTGCGGCATTTACGGCACGGCTAAAGCCATGCCCTTTCAAAACAGGCTTAACCACAATTTTTCCGCAGCCTGTAAAGCTCACGCTCCTTTGCTTTACTTATGGCACGACTGAAGTCGTGCGCTTTCAAAAGATCGATTCATTCAAACGTTTCCTAACTGAACCCGTTGACCCCAAGGAGCATGATGCCAAAACCGTACAACATCCTTATCCTGTGTACCGGCAACTCGGCGCGGAGTATTATCGGCGAGGCGCTCTTCAACACGATGGGCACGGGGCGGTTCAAGGCTTATAGCGCTGGCAGCCATCCTGCAGGCCGCGTGAACCCCTTTGCGATTGAACAGGTAAGCGCTCTGAGCTATCCGGTTGAAGGCCTGCGCAGCAAGAGCTGGGATGAATTTGCTGCGGCGGGCGCGCCGGAACTGGACTTTGTGATTACCGTCTGCGACAAGGCTGCCGGCGAAATGTGCCCATTGTGGCCTGGGCAGCCCATCACGGCGCATTGGGGGTTTCCCGATCCGGTGGCTGTGGAAGGCACGGACGATGAGAAGCGCGCGGCGTTTGCGAGCACTCTGCGGCAGATGCGCAATCGCGTGCAGCTCTTTCTCAGCTTGCCGCTGGAAACGCTGGACAAGCTGGCGATCGAGAAGAAGATGCGCGATCTGGGACAGCAGCCACTTTAGAGGAGTTTCAGAAATGGTATAGAGGAATGCTCATTCCCTCAGGGGCTAAAGCCCTCGTTTCTATTGCTGAATTGGACGTACGGGCTAAAGCCCGTACCCTTCAAAACTGCTCTACACCAAAGGTGAAAATGCTCTGGAGGAGTTGACGCATGAACTCGGAACCACAAATATGTTGCACGGCTCCGTTGCCGGGACGCGCTTCACACCTTTCGTTCGTTGACCGATTTCTGACGCTGTGGATTTTTCTGGCCATGGCGGTTGGTGTCGCGCTGGGGCGCTTTGTGCCTGGGGTGCCCATTTTCTTTCAGCGCTTTCAGGCGGGAACCACGAATATTCCTATCGCGGTGGGCTTGATCCTGATGATGTATCCGCCGCTGGCCAAGGTGCAGTATGAGCGGCTGGGCGAGGTGTTTCGCAATCGCAAGATTCTCGGGCTCTCGCTAGTGCAGAACTGGGTGATCGGGCCAGTGCTGATGTTTGTGCTGGCCGTCGTTTTTCTGCGCGGCTATCCGGAGTACAGGACAGGGCTCATCCTCATCGGCCTGGCCCGGTGCATCGCGATGGTGATTGTGTGGAACGAACTGGCGAAGGGAGACACTGACTACGCGGCCGGGCTGGTGGCTTTCAATAGTGTCTTCCAGGTGCTCTTCTACAGCGTGTACGCGTGGTTCTTTCTTGCTGTTCTGCCGCCGCTGGTGGGATTGAAGAGCGTTGTGGTCGACATCCGCATGAGCCAGATTGCCGAGAGCGTTTTCATTTATCTCGGGATCCCGTTTCTGGCGGGGATGCTAACGCGCTACCTGCTGGTGAAGGCCAAAGGGCGCGACTGGTATCAGACGCGGTTTGTACCGGCGATCAGCCCGCTTACGCTGGCTGCGCTACTGTTTACCATCGTGGTGATGTTCAGCTTGAAGGGCAATCTGATTGTTCAGTTGCCGCTCGATGTGCTGAGGATTGCCGTGCCGCTGCTGATCTATTTCGTAGTCATGTTTTTTGTCAGCTTCTGGATGGGGCGGAAGGTGGGGGCGGATTACTCGCGGACGGCGACGCTTTCGTTTACGGCTGCCAGCAACAACTTTGAACTGGCGATTGCGGTGGCGGTCGCTGTGTTCGGGCTTAACTCAGGGGCGGCGTTTGCTGCTGTGATTGGACCGCTGGTGGAGGTTCCGGCGCTGATCTTGCTGGTGCAGGTTTCGCTGCGGTTGCGGGGGAGATGGTTTGCCGCAAATGAACCCCTGCCGCTGGAAGTTCCGGAGCCGTAGAAGAATTGAGGGCCAGCCGGAAGCGGCTGGCCCTCGTTGTTTCTACGTGGTTTTGAGGGGCGCTAGAACTTCACAGAAGCGGCGCGGGGGGAGATGCCGCTGAGTTCGGCGGCGCGGGCTTCGGCGTAGGCGGCGGCGCCGATTAGGGCGGTATTGCTCTCGAGGATCACGCGGACGGGGGTGTTGACGAGCAACTGGCTCATGCGGCCTTTGTCGATGAAGGCTTTCATGAAGGTGCCGTCCTTCAGCTTTTCAAGGATGCGGGGGGCGATGCCGCCGCCGACGTAGAGGCCGCCGACGGAGAGGATCTTGAGGGCGAGGTTGCCGGCTTCGGCGCCATAGGCGGAGACGAACATGTCCAGCGACTTCTCGCATATTTCGCTTTTTGCCTTGAGCGCCATTTCGGTAATGACGGCGTTGGAGTCACCGGCCTCCGCGATGCGCTCGGCGAGCCAGGCAGGCTCTTCGAGGCCGCGAACCTCGCGGAGAAACTCGTAGATGTTGGTGAGTCCCTGGCCGCTGACAACGCGCTCGGTGCTGGTGCGTCCGTTGTACTTCTGCTTGAGGAAGCGGAGGAGGTCAATTTCATCTTCGTTGCGGGGGGCGAAGTCGGCGTGGCCGCCTTCAGAGGGGTAGGGAACGTAGTTACGGCCGTCCCAAATCATGAAGTTCTCGCCCAGGCCTGTTCCCGCGGAGATCAGGGCGCGGTTGCCCATCTGGCGCGCATCGCCTTCGCTGAGGGTGTAGATCTGGTCGGGGCCCAGCTCGGCGATGCCGTATCCGTTAGCCTGCAGATCGTTGATCAGAAAGACGTAATCGATCTTGAGATCGGCCGCAAGTTCGCGGCTGTCCAGCGTCCATGGCAGGTTGGTGAGGCGCAGACGCCCGTCGCGCACCGGTCCTGGAACGCCGAAACACGCCGCAGTGACCTTCTCCGAGACGATGAACTCTTTGACGATCTCTTCGAGGCCCGCGTACTGCTTGGCCGGATACTGCTTATCGCGTGCGTGCTTCAGCTTTCCATCGATAAAGTCGTACAACGCCAAATTGACTTTGGTGCCGCCTACGTCGCCTGCCAGAATCATTCTTCTCTCTCCAAAAAACCACAGTTATCGCCATCCGTCTCGGGCAGCTGTGCGGCTGCACTCTTGTCCAGGATTAATGTGAGTATACCGCTCGCCGGCCATATTAATTGGCTTGGCAAGTGTTCGACATCGCGTGGCCCGGCCAGCACTTCCTTTAGAATCTGCGCTTTATCCGTGCCTCCAATGAGAAAGAAGACAGACTTGGCGCGGTTGATTACGGGCCAGGTGAGGGTGATGCGCCAGGTGTCTTTCTGTGGGACGTGGTTGGCCGTGACCAGGCGGTTCATCTCGTGGAGGGCATCGGTCTGGGGAAAAAGAGACGCAGTGTGGCCATCCGGGCCCATGCCGAGCGCAATCAGGTCGAAGCGGGGGAGTTCAGCGCCCTCAAGGCGGAAGCTGTTCCGCAATTCGGATTCGTAGCGCGCAGCGGCCTGTTCGGGGTCGAGTTCGCCTTCCATGCGATGAATCTGCTCCGATCGCAACGGCACACGGTCCAGAAGGGCCTCGCGGGTCATGCGGAAGTTGCTTTCCTGGTCGTCCGGGGGAACAGAGCGTTCATCGACCCAGTAGAGGTCGAGCTTGTCCCACTGCATGCGGGCTCTCCACGCCTGGCCGGGGTCGCTTAGCAGTTCGAAGACAGCTTTCGGCGTCGAGCCGCCGCTGATGGCGATTCGGGCCCATCCGCTGGCATCAATTGCTTCGTCGACCATCTCGACAAAGTACTGTGCCGCTCTCTGAGCCAGCGCGGCTGCGTCGGGCTCTACGTAGTAGATGATCCTAAGCTTTCTGGACATCCCCGTCGTCCCTCTTGTCACTACTGTAATCGGAATCGGGAGAGTGCATTTTGGAAACAACGAAGTGCGGACGATTATTTCACAAATAAGGTAACGAGTTCGCGCTTAAGCGAACCTTCACGATGGGATCGAAGTAACAGGATCAGAAACAGAGGAAAGCGCAACAACTGGAGGGCTCTAGCGGCCCAGGTAGTCGCGGTACTGCTGCTCGAGGATGCCGGCGGACCGGGCGAGGACGAGCTTGGAGACGTTGTACTGGTAGAGGCTTTCGACGAGGCTGTTCTCGGCGGCGGCGAGGGTGGCCTGCGCGGTGACGAGAGGGAGATTGTCGTCGACGCCGGCGTTGACGCGGTCGGTTTCGTCGCTGAGGGCGCGGGTGGCGAGCTCGACATTGGAGCGGGCGACTGTGACGAGCTTTGCCGAGGCGCCTACGTCGAGCAGAGCCGAGCGGACCTGCTGGTCGATATGGTTGCGGAGGTCGGCAAGCTGGGCGTTGACGGCGGCCATTTGCGCGGCGGAGGCGTCTTCATTGCCGCGGAGGCCGGCTTCGCGGAAGATCGGGAAGCTGAGCGTGCCTATGGCGGCGAAGTTGCCGTGAGTGCCGGCGCCGTTGACGGTGCTGGTGCCGTAGTAACTATTGAAGACCAGAGTGGGCAGGCGCTGGCTGCGATAGGCGGCGTGGATGGCCTTGTACTCGACTGCTTCGTTTTGGAGGTTCTGGTAGTCCTGGCGGCTTTTGTAAGCGATGGCACGGACTTCTTCGGGGGTCTGCTCGGCGAGATCTCTGTAAGGAGCTGGATCTGTGAGCGCAATTTTCTGGCCGGGATCGATGCCGATTTCGCGTTTGAGGAGGATCAGGTTTTTCTCGAGCGCATTCTGGGCGTACAGGAGCGCCTGCTGCTGGGCCTGGAACTGGACGCGGGCGCGCAGCTCGTCGATGTTGGAGGCGACGCCGACCTGGTGCGCCGCATGGGCATGGTCGAGCTGCACCTGATCCTGGTCGAGGAGAGCTTTGGCGTTATCGACTTCGCCGGAGGCGGCGATCGCATGCAGATAGGCTGTGGCCACCTGCTGCACCACCTCGCCCCGCGCCGACATTCTGGCGAAATGGGCGGCTCTCTGCGCGGCGCCCGCAGCTCTCCATCCGGCGATGACGGGGCCGGAAAAGAGCGTCTGGCTGAAGTAGACTTTGCCTTCGGTAAGGTCGTCGCGGGTGATGGTCGAGATGCCCGCAGGCATTGATCCACTCGGAAACAGCGCGGCGAACTTGGCGATGGCGCCCGGGCCAAAGCCCTGCGCGGCAAGGTTGTGCTGGTAGACGCCGGTGTTGGCCTTGAGGACGATGGTGGGGAGGAACTGCTGGAGGGCCTGGTCTCTTTCCGCGTGAATGCCCTTTTCGGAGTTCTCGACTTCTTTGAGACCAAGATTGTTTTTGAGGCCGCGGGTGACGGCGTCGTCGAGTGAGAGATTGAGGGTCTGATCGGTGAGCGGCTGGGCGGTGATGCTGCCGTAATAGGGGTTAGCGGCAGAGGTGGGATTCTGCGCACGCGCCGGCGCACCGGCTAGAAAGACGGCGGCGCATAGGGCTCCCAGCGGGAGTACAAGATTTAGCCCAGGTTTCACTAGCATCATTATTTCAGATGATCCAGGGGGCGTAGGGATTCAGGCGGAAGTGACGGGGCCGACAGTCCCTGAGGGGCTAGAAAGAAACGGCGTTCCAATTGGGCAGTGTATTGGATAATCCGAGAGAAAAGGGTGGAACAAAGGCAGCAAGTCAGCGGGTGAAAAGGGGCGGTGAGGTTTCATCCCCTAGAAATAAACAGAGTTGCCGTTAGGCATCGCATTGCTGAGTCGAAGTGGAGCGGATGGAACAAATGCAGCAAGTTAGCCTCCGCTACGCGGAGATGGCAAGTTGGCAAGTTGGCGGAGGATGCTTGCCTATGAGGTTTCATCCCCAGTGGGTCAGCGAAGCCGGTAGAGGACTGATAAGAAACAAAAATGCAAGGTCAACAAAACAAAAGTCAGTGCAAAGTGGATGCGATTTCACCCTAACCGCAAAAAAAAAACGCGGTTAGGATGGGGCACCCGAAGTTTCATCTCTTCGCCGGTGAACGACTGGCACTTATTGGCTGCCCGATGCCTCAGGGTTGGGGGGCGGGGTGGATGCGGATGGCGTTGCCGCCGCCGGAAACCATGTGGACATTGAGGACGGTGGTGCGGTCGACGGGCTGGGTGGAGAGGGTGGTGTGGGTGGCTTCGACGGAGGCGTCAGGGGCGTCGGCGTAGATTTCAGCTACGTATTTGCCTTCGCCGAGGAAGGTGAGGGGGAGCTGGACGTCGCGCGCGTCCCAGTCTGTGAGTGAGCCGATGTACCAGTCGGCGCCGCTGCGGCGGGCGAGCGAGATCCACTCCATGGGACGGCCGCCGAGGGAGTGGACTTCGTCCCAGGTGGCGGGAACGCGCTTGATGAAATCGAACTCCTTTTGCCCGGCGTAGTGCTCGGGGTAGTCGGAGACCATTTCAAGCGGGCTCTCGAAGACGACGTAGAGGGCCAGCTCCTGGGCGCGGGTTCCGAGGCTCATGGGCATGAGGTCGCGGGTGACAAATTTGTCGCGGGTGGTGTTGCCGAAGGCTCCGGGCGTGTAGTCCATGGGGCCAGCCAACATGCGGGTGAAGGGGAGAGTGGCGTTGTGGACCGGGGTGGTGCGCGCACTCACCTTGAGGTATTCCTTGCCCATGACGCCTTCGCGGGTGATGAGGTTGGGCCAGGTGCGGCGGAGGCCATCGGGCTTGAAGGCGCCGTGGAAGTCGATCATGAGATGGTGCGCGGCGGCGGCTTCGACGACACGGCGATAGAAGCCGACCATCCACTGATCGTCGCGGTTCATGAAGTCGATTTTGACGCCGGCGATGCCCCACTGCTCGAAGAGCGGAAAGGCCTGGTCCATGTATTT
>CAYQOQ010000007.1:0-56940 GCA_964419175.1 uncultured Occallatibacter sp.
TCGCCATCGCCATGAACCGCCTCGGCGGCATGTCGAACACCGGCGAGGGCGGCGAAGAGGAAGAGCGCTTCAAGCGCGACCCCAATGGAGATCTGCGGCGTAGCGCCGTCAAGCAAGTCGCCAGCGGCCGCTTCGGCGTCACCACCAACTACCTCGTCAACGCCGACGAACTGCAGATCAAGATGGCGCAGGGCGCAAAGCCCGGCGAAGGCGGCCAGTTGCCTGGGCACAAGGTGGACGAGGTGATCGCCAAGACCCGCCACTCGATCCCCGGCGTGGGCCTGATCTCTCCGCCGCCGCATCACGACATCTACTCGATCGAGGATCTGGCGCAACTGATCTACGATCTGAAAAACGTGAACCCGCAGGCGCGCATCGCGGTCAAGCTGGTTTCGGAAGCCGGTGTCGGTACGGTCGCAGCCGGCGTCGCCAAGGCTCATGCGGATGTTGTGCTGATCTCCGGCGACAACGGCGGCACAGGCGCTTCGCCGCTGAGTTCGATCAAGCACGCGGGCTTGCCCTGGGAACTGGGCCTGGCGGAAACGCAGCAGGTGCTACTGCTGAACGATCTGCGCAGCCGCATCCGTGTGCAGACCGACGGCAAGCTGCAGACCGGGCGCGACGTGGTGATCGCTGCCCTGCTGGGCGCCGAAGAGTATGGCTTTGCCACCATGCCGCTGATCACCATGGGCTGCATCATGATGCGCAAATGCCATCTGAACACCTGCGCGGTGGGCATCGCGACGCAGGACCCGGTGTTGCGCGCGCGCTTCACGGGCCAGCCAGAGCACGTGGTGAACTTCTTCTTCTTTGTCGCTGAGCAGATGCGCCAGCACATGGCGAAACTCGGCTTCCGCACCGTGGATGAGATGGTGGGCCGCGTCGACAAGATCGATGCCGCCATCGCGCATGAGCACTGGAAGGCCAAGGGCATTGATCTCTCATCGATTCTGTACTCTCCTGAGTTGCCTTCGCGCGTGGCACGGCGCCGCATGCAGGCTCAGGATCACGGGCTGAACCAGGCGCTCGATCACATCTTGATTGAGAAGGCCGCACCCGCGCTCGAATCGCAGACTCCAGTGACGGGTACCTTCGCCATTCGCAACGTTCACCGCACAGTGGGCGCCATGCTGGGCGGCCAGATTGCTCGCCGCTATGGTTCGGCTGGATTGCCGGACGAAACAATTCACTTCCGTTTCCACGGATCGGCGGGCCAGAGCTTCGGCGCGTTTGTTCCCTCCGGTGTAACGCTGGAGCTTGAAGGCGATGCGAACGATTATCTGGGCAAGGGCCTTTCCGGCGGGCGCATTATCGCTTATCCGCCGAAGACATCCAGCTTCCTGCCCGAAGAGAGCATCCTGGTCGGCAACGTCGTTCTCTATGGCGCAACTTCCGGCGACGTCTTCCTGAATGGCATTGCCGGTGAGCGGTTCGCCGTTCGCAACTCCGGCGCAATCGCCGTTGTGGAAGGCGTGGGCGATCACGGCTGCGAGTACATGACCAACGGAACGGTCATTGTGCTGGGCAAGACGGGACGCAATTTTGGCGCCGGCATGAGCGGCGGCATCGCGTATGTCTACGACGGCCGAGGCGACTTTGCAGCCCGCCGCTGCAACAAGGTCAGCGTCGATCTGGAACCGCTGGCGGCGGAAGCCGATGTGGAACGCGTACGCGCACTGCTGGAGCGCCATCGCGACCTGACGGGCAGCCCGCGCGCAGCCTGGGTCCTGGAACACTGGGCCGATGCGCAGCCGCGCTTCATCAAGGTATTCCCGCACGAGTACAAGCGCGTTCTCGGCGTTCCTCGTGCCGAATCGGTCTACTCTCCTCCCCCAACTACTTCGTCGCCTCTGGTGACGTCTACGACAGAGGTGCTCCATGGGTAAGGTGACAGGATTTTTGGAAATTGAGCGCGAACAGCCTACGCGGCGCAAGACCGATGAGCGCATTCAAGACTGGTTTGAAATCTACGAGCCTTTCCCCGAAGAGAAGCAGCGCCAGCAGGGCGCGCGCTGCATGGACTGCGGCGTGCCCTTCTGCCACACGGGGTGCCCGGTTAACAACCTCATTCCGGACTGGAACGACCTGGTCTACAACAGCCGTTGGGAGGCAGCGGTTCGCCGGCTGCACTCGACCAACAACTTTCCCGAGTTCACGGGGCGTATCTGCCCGGCGCCTTGCGAGGCCGCTTGCGTTCTTGGCATCAATCAGCCGCCAGTTTCGATCAAGCTGATTGAGCGGTCAATCGTAGAGCGCGGCTGGGACGAGGGCTGGATTCATCCCGAGCCGCCCGAGCAGGCCACCGGCAAGCGCGTTGCCGTAATCGGCAGCGGGCCCGCCGGACTTGCCGCAGCCCAGCAGCTGCGGCGTGCCGGGCACTCGGTCGCGGTCTATGAGAAGAACGACCGCATTGGCGGCCTGTTGCGCTACGGCATTCCCAACTTCAAGCTGGAGAAACAGGTCATCGACCGGCGCATAGACCAGATGCGGGCTGAAGGCGTCGAATTCATCACCAACGCAAACGTCGGCGGCAACGTGCCTGTGGACACGCTTACCGCACACTACGAGGCAATCCTGCTTTGCGGCGGCTCCGAGCAGCCACGCGATCTCAAGGTTCCCGGCCGCGAACTGAAGGGCATTCACTATGCCATGGAGTTTCTGCCTCAGCAGAATCGCCGCAACGCGGGCGATACCGTTGATCCTGCGATCTCTATTCTTGCCACAGGCAGGCGCGTGCTGATTATTGGCGGTGGCGATACCGGGGCCGACTGCCTGGGTACGAGCCTGCGCCAGGGCGCCAAGAGCGTCCATCAGATCGAGATCATGCCCAAGCCGCCCGAACAGCGCGCAGCCTCAACGCCGTGGCCGCTCTGGCCCATGCAGTTGCGCACCGAAAGCTCGCACGAAGAAGGCGGCATTCGCGACTGGGGCATCAACACCGTGAAGTTCACCGGCGACGAAAACGGCAATGTGAAGCAGCTTCACGCAGTCCGCGTAGGTCCTCCGCCGAAGTTTGAGCCCATCGCCGGCAGCGAGTTCACGCTCGACGTCGATCTTGTCCTGCTCGCCATGGGATTCCTGGGGCCGGTCCGCTCGGGCATGATCGAGCAACTCGGGGTGGCTCTGGACAACCGCGGCAACATCGCAACTACGAACTACATGAGCTCAGTCGATGGCGTTTTTGCCGCCGGCGATATGCGCCGCGGGCAGTCGCTCGTGGTCTGGGCGATCTCTGAGGGACGCAAGGCCGCAGCGGCAGTTGACGCGTACCTGAATGCCAAGGCAGAAGCCGTGCCACTGCTCCATCGCACTGCAGTTTAGGCAAGACTCTACGACTAGCGATAAGGGCTCCTGGTTCAGCCGTCAAGGTGGCTTCCAGGAGCTTTTTGCATGCCCGAGTACCGGCTCCGCGCTATCCGGGCTGCTTGGGCACCTTGCGATCTGGCGGCGGGTCGGGGAATCAGGCGGATTCTCCCGGGGAAAATCAGAAGCCGTAAACAGGGACCGCCGCGTTCAGCCCTGGCTTGCCTAGAGGCTTATTCAGCACTACAAGGTCATCGATCCCAACTTCAAGGGAAAAACACTGACGAACTGCTGAAAGCGTAATGATGACCTTGCATTGCTTGCGCAATTCCGTCACAACTCCTTCGACTCCAGCAAAGACGCCGTCACGCACTTGAACTCGAGTTCCAAGGGAAAGGCCGGAATGGGGCCGCAAGGACAGCCCTCTCGCCAGTCCATCACGAATTTTGGCGAGTTCTTCGTCGTGCACCATGTCCCGTTCTTCCTCGCCCAACAGGCGAAGCACACCGGGAATAGAGATGACAGAGATTCTGCTTTGGGGTGTGAAACGAGCAAACACATAACCAGAAAAGAGCGGCCGCTCTGCAACTACCGTTCTGTCGGTCCACTTTACGCGCTCATTGTAGAGTGGCAGGTAGTGTTCCACTGAACGCACATCAAGATGCTGCAAAACTCGCTTCTCATGGTTTGAAAGTACATGTAGAACATGCCACGGGCCACTATTCACGGGTCACTCCTGGGGTGAGATGAGCCAAATCGGAAAAAGCGGTTCAGATGTTGATTACAAATGCCTATTAGTCATCGGCGTAGTTCTCGCCTGAGAATACATCTGTTTCAAAGACCAACAGGCTGACCTGGAGCCTGCTGCCTTGTGAAAAATCCATGACTGAAACCCTGTTCCTAGCGCTCCAACTATCCTGTTCCCTACGCACTAGGATCCAAAACATCGTTAACTGCCCTGGTCGTCTATTAGCCTGAATCCTCCATTCGCGAGATGACTATCCCCCGGCTAAGCAATTACTTCGAGTACTTTTCGTGCTGCCAGACAAGTACAGAATATCTCAAAGCCATGTTCAAAGCTGAATAATACCGCCCGTGGGGATCAAGGCGCGATTACGAAAGTGCAACCTGAAAGCGGTGGCGGAAGTTCCTGTTTAACTTACAGGCCAATACGCCGTAAGATAATCCTATGAAACCTCAATCGTTTTTCTCCCCGATCAACCAACTGGCAATCAAACTGGCTGAAGCGGAGCCCATGCGCCGTGGTTCGCTGTCCGAGCGCATGGTCAAATGCAGCAAGCCAGGGTGTCGTTGTGGAGAGGATCCCAAAGCTCGTCATGGCCCGTACTTCAGCCTCACACGCACGATACACGGCAAAACCCATTCACGCTTGCTGACCGCGGAACAGGCCGCTCTGGCCCGCCGGCAAATCGCCGCCGGACACAAGTTTCGCGCAGAACTCGAAAGCTTTTGGGAAGCTTGTGAGGCATGGGCTGACAGCCAGTTGGCAGGGGCTCCAACCACGTGCGCCGAGGCGGTCGAGAAAGGTTGATCAACTTGACAAGCTTTTCTCGAATCTTGAGTCGCGGCGGATACGATGGCCTGGTCGACCATCGTTTCTGCGAATAGGCTCATCTGCTGAAAAGCGCTGCCTTAAACTCTGCCAGCGATTGGGCGATTTTAGGATTCTTCTGTGTCGCATCGGATAGATACACGTATGAGCACGCACCTACGAATCCAAGCCCTATGAATAGAAGAACCATCAGTGCACGATGTGGCGAGGACTTTGTGTCCGGCGGAATCGCCTGCTCAACAACCTGAATGATGGTTCCTTCCTTGGATTCGTCCAGCTTGGCCGCTTCGTATTGCTTCATCAGCATGTCATACAGTGCCTGTTGATACTGCAGTTCGTGCTGAGCACGAAGATATTCCAACCCCGCACTGGGAATATTATCCAGCCCAAGACCTGCAATCCCAGGCGCGCTGCTGCGCCCTTGGAGACGCGCCTCCTCGGCCTCGATTGAGGCCAATTCCTTTTCCGCCATCTGCAAATCCGGGTTCTGCTCGGTCGAGTAGGAGCGCAGTGCTTGCACTTCCACGCGCTTGGCCGCGACCTGCGCGCGAAGGGAGGCGAGGCCTTCTATCATTGCCTTGGCCTGCGCATCCAATTGCACCAAGCCTTTCTGCTGTTGAACCTGTTGAAAGGCTAGCGCGGCCGCAACCAGCGCTTCTTTTGACTGCTTCAACTGCTCCTCGTAAAACAGCCGCCGCTGCCCGGCCTCCGTCACCGCAAGCGACTTGGTAAGGCTGCGGAGTCCATCTGTGTAAGCGTTCGCCATCGCGGCGGCCCGCTCCTTGTCCTCATCCGTAACGGACACGGAAATGAATCCATTCTTTTCCGAAGTAATCACGGAACTGCCTGACAATATCTTTCGTGCCTGCGGCTCGTCCTTGACGCCGTACACCTTGACCAGGTCGAACTTCTGAACGATTGCATCCGCTATAGACCGTGAACCCAAGAGGCCTATGTAGGCGTCGTTGGGGCTTTTCAGGGCCAGTCCCCCTGATGCCATCGCGGCCAGGGGGTTTCCACCGGCGCCACTCAGTTGGTTCATCAGCATCGAAGCAGTCGACTGACTCTGTTGCGGCGTCATGATTTTTGTCGTTGCCGTGTACCGGTTAGGCGTCAACAACGCAAAAGCCAGGCCACACAACGCGAAACCGCCTACGACTTTTGCGATAAACCATTTGCGGCCTGCAAGCTGAGGGAGAATCTCGAGGAGGCCCAGGCCAGGGTCATTGTCAGACAACTCCATCGCGGAGTCGTCGTCGAGTGCTGTCAAGTCGATGGAAGTATCCTGCCTGCTCATCGCTAGTACCTTTACCTGACCACGCTTAAAGCGGCTGCGGTCACGGCAGTTTGGGAAGCAAGTTGGCTTGCCTGCAGGAAAGCATTCAACGGGGACGAGACTCTAATCTTCTCCGGAACAACGATAGCGTCTCCCGGCAGCAGCCGCAGGTTTTTATACCCCCCGTGGGTGTGGAGATCGCGGGATTGGCGACTGACGACCGTGCCATCCGCGCGGATCAAGAACATGCGCTTTTGGTCCGCCTCGCGGGTCGCTCCGCCGGCATCGTCTAAATAAGCGATAAGCCGCTTGCCGGGCTGGTAGCGGAAGGCATTGGCGTTGTAGACCGAGCCCGACACCTCGATCGTGCTGAGCCGCGGCGGGATGTAAAAAGTATCTCCATCTTCGAGTGGAAAATTCGGAATGTCCTCAATGGTTGAGGCCCTGGGCTTCATGTCCAGAACCACGCGGCCTGTGGGCCTGATCGAATTGAGCCGGGCCAATGCGGCTTGCTGCATGGCGAGCTGCGCCTGTTGCTCCGTCCCGCTCTGACCGCTTTGCGGTGTCGCATTCGCGTACTTGGAGACAAGTTCCCTTTGCATCTGTTCAGAGGACTGCCGGAGTTGCGCTTCTTGTGCGGCGCGCGTAGAAACGCGCGTGAATATCGAGGCATAGAGGTAAGAATGTTGCGTAAGGCCTCCAGCCTTTTCGACGAGGTCTCTCAAGGTGTCGCCCGGGTTGGCGCGGTACACGCCCGGCGCGTTGACCTCTCCACCCATCCGAACAAAGGAAGCGTGCTTTTCCATCGGCAGTTCAAGGTCGGCCCGCGAGAAGATCGTGACTACGTCTCCAGGCTTCAACAGCTGGTTGTCGGCTGAGGCGGAATTATCGAGTGCATTGCCGAGGTTAAACGGGATCAGACGGGTGCTGAGATCGCGTTCGTCGAGCCGCTCGATCAACGCATATTCCCAGTTGATCTCAGCGCTGTTCTGACCGATGCCGGCCACCGTCCTGGAGCCCGTTTCTTCGGACTGATCCGTGCGCTGATTCCCTGATGCATCTGTGCGCTGGTTCCCGAAGGCATCCGTACGCTGATTCCCGAATGCATCCGTACGCTGGTTTCCGAATGTGTCCGCAATCGGGTTGCCAAATGCATCCGTGCGCTGGCGGGCGAAAGAATTATCGGGCTCCGGCCGAACCAGATGATTCTGCTGGTTCCAATAGCGGCGGGTGATCAGAGAGGCGCGAGAATGGATGATGTCCGATACACGCATCCCATCCTTCCAAGGGTAAAGTCCGGGCTCAGCAACATTGCCGCGCAGGGTCACTGCATTGGCGAACTTCGGTGACAGCGGAAACACCCGCAGCAGGTCTCCGTCTTTCACTAACCGGGCTTGCCCTGAAGCGTCCAGCGCAAACTCTTCAACCTCACGGCCGCTGTGGTCCTTAATCCGCTCCAGAACGGCCCGCTCGGCGTCGGCGAGACTTGTGATTCCCCCTGCGCCCTCAAGAGCGGCCGCGACCGTTGTCTCCCCTTTCAGCTCATAAATGCCGGGTTGGTTCACATCACCGCTGATGGCAATCTGCGGCCCAATTGAAGGAATGAAGATCACATCGCCCGGTAACAGCCGGACATCGTGGGATTTGTCGCCCTTTTCGATCAGATCATAGATGTCGAATTCGGTGGTGGTCTGGCCTTCGCGCCGCAGTTGAATATGGCGCATGGTTCCGGTTGCCGACGGACCTCCGGAGGCGAAGAGCGCATTGACTAGCGTGCTCAGCGAACTGACCGTGTAGGCACCTGGCTGCCGGGCGTTGCCCAGCACAAAGATCTGGATGGAGCGAAGCTGGCCCAAGGCAACATTCAGTTGAAAATCCTTGAACAGAGCGCCGATGGCCGAATGCAGATACCCTTCAACCTGCGCATAGCGCAAGCCGGCTACGGTCAACGTGCCGACTCTGGGTAAATTGATCTGCCCGTTCCTGTCTACGGTTAACCGGGAATCAAGTTCGATCTTTCCCCAGGCCCGGATGAGTAGTTGATCTCCCGGCCCCAGCACATAATCGGCAGGCACGGGCACGTTCTCGACTGGCGCAAAGGTCGTTGGAACTTCATTGAACAGTTGACGGCCATACACCGGAAGCCGGCGTCCGGTGGCATCTTCGGCAAACTGCTCAAATTCCGACCGCGTCGTAAGCGGCCCGGCGAGATTGCTGGCGCTGGGAGTCTGAACATGCTCCGTTTCCGTTGCAAGAGCATCCGGCGTTGCCGGGGCCATTGCACCGGAAGCGGGGTAGCGGCCATCCCGGGACGCTCCCTGAGCAGGAGTTTGCGCACTGCCAGCGGCCGGAGCCTGCCCGTTTGAAGGAGCTGCCTGCGTCTCCACAACCGGCGTTGTCAATACAGATTGGCCTGTGCAGATTGTGCCGGAAATGAGAAACAGGAGACTTAGTGTTTTGATCATGGGGAGAAAGCGGGGGTTCACTTGAATTATCGGCCGTCCGGTCCCTAGAGATGTAGACATAACTAGTGTAACGCAGTGTCGAACGTGCGGTCTCGTTTTGCGAATCGAGGAAATGCCTGGCTTCGAGTATCTGTCGATTCAAACTAAACTGGATACAGGCGATCATGCGCCAATGAAAGTCCGTGTCTCCATGAATTTATGTATTCTTCATTCTTCTCTCATCTGAAAGTAGTTCAATTTGAGAACGGATCGTGCCATGCGGTAAAAGTCTTCGGTAAATTCATGCGCCAGATCTTTGCGCGATACCCATCAAATCTCTACTCGTACGAGGGGTTTCTCGCCATCCATCGCCTCGCCACCTGCGTGAACGCGCAACCCTTCGCTGGCGATGCGGTACGACACGACTCCGCCTCTCTCGGGAGCTTCCCGCTCGAGTACCGTGCGTAACGCGGCCGCGGCTTCCGGGTCTCGGGCCAGCAACATCAGAAACCCTCCCCCACCTGCTCCTGCCAGCTTCGCGCCATGGATATAAGGCCGTGCGCGATCCAGAATGGCATTGATCGGTGCATTCGCCGTATTCGGATCGAGAATCTGATTCAATTGCCAATGCCGGTTCAGCAGTTCTCCCAGATGCTTCCAGTCGCCTTCGACCATGGCATAAGACATCTCGACGGCCAGCGTCTTGATGCTGTGCAGCACCTGGATGGTCGCTGTTTCACGGGCCAGATATCGCGAGACAACCTGGCGCAACAGGTCCTTCGCCATCCGCTGAATACTGGTGTTGTAGAGAACCATGTGCTGGCAGAATTCTGATTGCCGCTCGTCGCTCCAGGCCACCGGCTGCACACGAATGCGCTGCCGCAGGCCAGGCCCGGTAATCAAAAGTTTGGCGCCCGGAAAGATGCCGCCCGCTTGATCCTGCCAGCCGCCACCAGTCGTCATTCGCTGTTCAAGTTGCATGACGGCTTCTGACAGCGCATGGTCTCCCAGCGTGCGTCCCGACATGACTGCCAGCGCGCGAATCACCGTCGCCGCCAAAATGCTGCTGGTGCCAAGACCGGACCCGATGGGCAACTGCACATGGCATCGAATCTCAAGGCCGCCCCCTAGGCTGGTGAGAGTCTCACTGAGGGATCTGCCTTCGACAGGAATGCCATGCAGTTGCATCGCGGCACGCGGGATTGAGAATACCGACCCCGGTCCGCAAGGTTCGGTCAGATCTTCCGCAGTCCGGTATTCAGCCGCGCCCGCTTGCGTATCGGCAAAGCACCGGATTACGGGCTCGTCAATGCGTTGAATCTCCGTTTCAATCGGATAGGTCCCATCGATTTCGAGCGCGCAATTCAGGACCGTGCCACCCCAGTCAAAGCAGAATGGCGGAGTATCTGACCATCCGCCGCCAAGATCGATGCGCGGCGGCGCCGATACGTGAACTCTCTCGTACTTCCAGTGAGAGGGCACTGGTCCCGCATCGTCGGAGACTCCCTTGCGGACCGCTTCCTGGATGCATGCGAAGGCCTCGCTCTCCGCCGACCTCGCCTCCTGGTCGAAGCCGCCCCGCTCCAACAATCGGGTAGCCTGCATGAAGTGGCAGGCGGCATGAGTCAGGTCCTCCGGGTTTCCCTTGCGCAACTCCTCTGCGCGGGCTCGCAAAGAACGCCCGGCTGCCGCAGCCGGCCCCAGGCCTGGCAGGTTCGCCAAGAGAGGCCGCAAATCGGCGCCGGACTCCGCCAACTCGACGGCTGTGTCATGCCAAATGCCCTGCAACCTGTGGCTGCGCGCCTCGGCCAAAGCCTTGCCATCCGCCCACCGGGCGCTCTCAGCCAGCGACAGTCGCCGCGCTGACCGCCAGCGGTTCAAGTCGTACACGCTCGCGTATCCCATCATCCAACGCGCGCACAACCAGGCATCGTCAGGCGATGTTACCGGGAAGAGCGCCGCGTTCCATAATGTCTGCTCTTCGCCCGCGCCCCAAATTTCATCGACCCGTAACTTGAGCCGCTCCAGCGTCTCCAGAATCGGCCGGTTGAACCATGTGGCTTTCTCGATCGCTAGCTTCGGATTATCCTCAACGCCATAAGCGCGAATCACCCATCCACTGCCATCGGGCTGCTCTACCGGCAACTGATGGACGACTGTGTCCTCGGGAACTTCAACCGTGCCGGTCAATCCGGTAAGTCCATGCAGGATGGCGCCGCGGCTGGCGTAAACTGGGCCACTCAGGTCGCATTCAAGAATGACCGCGTCATGCCCAACCTTGCATGTGCCACTAATCACGCTGTCGAGAACACCGCCCGAGCCCGCTGCGATCGATCGAAATGAGCGCGTCGTTCCCGCATGAATGAACTCACCCTCCACAACGGAGCAATGAAATCCCACTGGCCGATCGTGAGAACGCAGGATTCTTTCCAACTCCCGCCAGAACAGGCCCGTATTACTTTCCGGCTTCCACTGGCCTGTTAGCCCGCGCGTGATTTGATCGTAAAGGTCGACGGCGGGCAGCGTTTTGAACGCAGCCAACTCTGTGAGTTCCGCAGTCATCGCAGCATCAAAGCGCAGTAATCCAATATCAACAGCGACTCTGCCATCTTCGAGCATTCCACCGGCGGCCTTTACCTCGCTTGGCGAGGGCTTTTGCAGGAATGTGTAAACCTCTTCCCTCTCCCCAACGACATACACGCCATGGTGGCTTCCGGTTTCCGCTTCCAACCGCATGGCCACGCCCGTTACGCCAGGCCGGTCCCACTGAACGTGGTTCGCGTCGAACTTCAAAACCACATCGCCTGAGGCCACCAGCAGGCCATTGGGAATATGTTCCGCCCACGGCGTTGAGAGCATCATGGTCTCGTCAAAGACCGTAGTCGTCCCTCGTGGCTGTGTACGGGAAGGCAGTACTCCAAACAGCTTCCCTCCTGGCGAGTATTGCGGCAGGCGACGCGAATCGCCTCCAGAGTGAACCAGAAGCGCTTTATGTTGGCTCCACCACTCCCTGTCCTTGCCCAGCACGCCGAGCGCATTGATCGTCGCGCCCCCACTGCCTACACGGCGGCCGGCGGGATCGGGGACCACCAGGAACTGCGTCTCGCCCGGCAGCATTCCGGACAGGCTTCGGCGCTGGATCTCATCGCGATAGAGTTCCGCCTGCCGCTCGGAAGAGGCCGTGATAAGGACAACATCCCAGAATTTCAACTTGATTCCTCGAACTGCTCTTACCTGGGCTTGATGGAATCGATATACCAATCGATTGTTTTCCGCAGACCAATATCAAAGGGTGTTGCGGCGCGAAATTTGAACTCCTGCTCCGCCCTGGTCACATCCAGGCACCGGCGCGGTTGGCCATTCGGTTTGCTCGCGTCCCATATGATTTGGCCCGTGAAGCCGGTCATCCTGGCGATGGTCGTAGCCAGATCGCGAATGGAGATCTCCATGCCGCTGCCCAGATTTACAGGTTCCGGTTTATCGTAGAGCGCCGTTGCCAAATAGATGCCTTCGGCCGCGTCTTCTACATAGAGGAATTCGCGCGTCGGCGACCCGTCACCCCACAGCACAATCTCCTTGCTCCCTGCATTGACCGCTTCAACACACTTGCGGATCAGAGCGGGAATCACGTGCGATGACTCGAGGTCGAAGTTATCGTGCGGCCCATAGAGGTTTACGGGCAACAGAAAGATTCCGTTCATCCCATACTGCTCACGATAGGACTGGCACTGCACCAACATCATCTTCTTGGCCAGACCGTATGGAGCGTTCGTCTCCTCGGGATATCCATCCCACAAGGCTTCCTCATGAAAAGGAACAGGAGTGAACTTAGGATAGGCACAGATCGTACCTAGAACCACGGTCTTCTCGACCCCGAAACGCCGCGCGGTTTCGATCAGTTGGATTCCCATGATCGCGTTCTCATAGAAGAAGCGGCCAGGGTTTTCCCGATTGGCGCCGATACCGCCAACGACCGCTGCCATGTGAATAAGAACTTCCGGCTTGTGATCAACGAACAGGCGCTCGATCGCGTCGCCTCGCGTCAGGTCGTACTCTTTGTGCAGCGGAACAAAGACGTTGCGGCAACCCGCTTTCTCGAGCCGGGCAATCAACTGCTTTCCAAGAAAGCCCGCTCCGCCTGTGACCACAATTCGCTTGTCGCGCAGATCAATCATGAGTGCCTGCCTTCTGCGGCGACCGCAAGCTGAATGGCCTCGGCCCCGCCCTTGAGGCGCGCTTCCAATTCCTTGACGTCAGCCTCAATCATGATGCGGACCAGTTCCGTGAAAGTTACGGTCGGTTCCCAGCCCAGGGCCTTCCGCGCCTTCGAGGGGTCCGCTAAAAGGTAGTCAACCTCAGCCGGTCGAAAATAGCGAGGGTCAACCTCCACGTACTGATGCCAATCCATGTCGACACATGCAAACGCAAGTTCGACGAATTCGCGCACGGTATGAGCCTCTCCAGTACCGATTACGTAGTCATCGGGGTTCTCCTGCTGGAGCATGAGCCACATGGCGCGCACGTAATCTGGCGCATAACCCCAATCGCGCCGCGCATCCATGTTACCCAGAAAGAGCTTATTCTGGACTCCGTATTTGATGCGAGCTACCGCGCGTGTAATCTTGCGAGTGACAAAAGTCTCTCCCCGCCGCGGGGATTCGTGATTAAAGAGGATGCCGCTGGATGCATGGACTCCATAGCTCTCACGATAGTTCACCGTGATGTTGTGCCCGAACATTTTGGCGCAAGCATAGGGACTGCGCGGATGAAAGACTGTCTGTTCGCTTTGAGGGGGCGGCGCACTTCCGAACATTTCACTCGATGAGGCCTGATAAAAGCGGCATTTAACGCCAGTAAGCCGCATCGCCTCAAGCATGCGCAAGGTTCCTAGAGCTACCACATCTGCTGTAAATTCCGGAATATCAAAGCTCACCTTCACATGGCTTTGAGCACCCAGGTTGTATATCTCGTCCGGCTCAAGATCGTGAAGGAGCGACGCGAGTGAACTGCCGTCAGTGAGATCGGCATAGTGCAGGAAAAAGCGGTTGTCTGCTTCGTGAAAATCCCGAAAGATGTGATCGACGCGATCGGTATTGAAACTCGACGCGCGGCGTTTCAAGCCATGAACTTGGTATCCCTTTTCTAGCAGGAATTCGGCCAGATACGAGCCGTCTTGACCAGTGCAGCCGGTAATCAAAGCTTTTTTCATTTGCGAGCTAGTATCCTCCATTTTCGTAACACCGAAATTGACGCTGGTGTGACATTGAACTAGGTCGTGCCGCTTCTGCAGGTACTTTCACTTCTTCCGCTTCAGGTCTCCCTTGGAGGACTGATGTCACCCCTGATGCGCACGAATTGTCCATCGCGATGGAATCAATTCAGGCGAGGAAACTTAGAGCCGCGGCCAAAAAGTCCTGGATATTCCTATGAGCTAATCATCACACATTCTTCTCCGGCAACGGGCATTTCATCGCTTCGCGCAATGGCTGAGGCGTATTTCCTGCACGCCATTGCTCCTCGACGAAAACTCTGTTATGCGACACACGCACCTTCGGACGATTTGAAGTGGGGCGCCTACGGACCACTCTTGGTTGCGGAGTTTCCCGAAGCATTTAAGTTGACTTTGCGGTTTGGAAACCATGTTAGTTGAACGGTTGTATTGGTAACACCTTGTGGACCCGGCAGGTAGATTGGAGCCTTCCACGTTTCGTGGGTGAAGTTGCCTTTGATCTCAAGGTCTTTGCCAATGCGCTTTACCACCTGCACGCTGATATCGTTCAGGGTGGTTCCACCTTGAAGCAGGCATGTGGATAAAGGGCAGGTTGGGCTGGTGAAGGTCTGGGTTGTTGAACCAGGGATGAAGCTCTTTGTGGCTTTCTGGTTGCGCACGCCCACCTGTATCAATTCGTTGCCACTCAAGTGATAGGTAATCCAACCCTGGCCGCCCTTGTCCGAGCGCCCTATCCAATCCCCAAACATTTGCCCCTGGTTGGTGTAGCCCTGCTTCTGAATGCTTTCCCAGTACATGAAATGGCCATACTGAGTTGGATAAGCCCCGTGGACTGGATCGTCTGAGTGGGACGGGTCGGTAGAGACGGCTTCGGCGCGAATGTCGAGCTTTGGCAAACCTGGCACATGTGACAAATAGAGACCGGGCCGAAAGGCCGCGCGCCGTGGAGCATCGACCGGAGAAACGTCGTCGTGCACTTCTGAGTCCGAGTAGAGCGTGAGCCAATTGCGGACGAAGGGTAATCGATAAGAGAAATCGAATGCTCCGAAACGCGCACCGGGGTCGTCGGGGCCTTGCTTCACCGCGGACGAGGGAGAGGCCGCGCTGAAAAAGCTTCTTAGGAAACTTCGAAGATTGATGGCTCCGTGGCCCTGGCCACCCCATATGACAGTGCGCTCGAAGCCAAATTCAAGGTTTTCCGATGGCCGGAAGCTGATCTTCTCGATGTGCACCCACGGGTCGCCCGGATTGACAATCACGTTATTGTTGGCCGTATCTGGAGGCATGTAAGTATGCCCCCTCAGGGCGCCAATCAGGAACTCGTAGCGGAAGGGACCTGTAAGCCGGGAAAGCAGTGGAACTTCAAGCGGTTCGATGCGATTAATGCGGAAGGAGTAAATATTTTCAGCATTATTGGAATAAGCCATGGCGCCGCCCATGCCAGGTCCCAGCCAATCGTCCTGTTTGCCGAAGGAAAACACATGATCCAGGTATTGGGCGGAGACATATGCCTCGAGGAATCGCCCCTCAGTGGTGGTTGCGATCGGTCCCATAGGAATGGTGGCCTGGCTGTACGGATTGCCTGTGACGGGGTTAAGGAAGGTTGTACCATCTACCGTCGAGAGCGCCTGGGCCAGTGCGGATGAGTACCCGGTTGCCGAGGAAGCACCCTGAAATTCGCCACGTACGTAGAGCGTGAACCGCCCCGCGGACGCGTAGCCGCTGACGCCGGAGTAGTTGTTAAAGCCGTTGGCATAGGGTCGTCCATAATCGTTGATGATGGTCGAGCCGAGATGAAAGCTGTCGCGCAGCGGCGTACCGCTGATACCGCGCACCACACTGTATGCCGACTCAATGTGGACTGTGCCCTTAGCCGCCCTGCAGGGACTCACTGTGTCGTCCTGCAACTCGCGCGTTAGCGCTTTGTAGAGCCCCAGCGCCTCTCTTGCGCCAGCATCGCTATCCGCATCCTCATCCTCGGTAAAATCGCCGGTCTCTTCCAGCATGTGGCTCACGCTGTCTCTTGTCCAAGGACGCATACCCAGGAAAACCGTATCGACGTAACCCAGCGAATAGAGTCGCAGAACCGCCGGGTAGATCCAACTGTCAACCGGAATGTAAGGTGAACCGATGACCGCGGAGTCGCAGTCAGCCGCACCGTCAAAATCGCTGTCTGCCTGGCCTGTGCCTTGTCGTGCTCCAGACTTCTGTGCAACAAGCGGGTTGGCTGTCAACAGGAGAAGTCCTGCCCACACCGTGGCATTTTGAAAGAATGCGGACATGGCAAAACGAATGGACACATTCATAGTCATCACTTTAACAGGCCACGATCTGCAACGCACGTTGACGCCTTTATTTGATCTGGGCCGAACAGCAATTGACATCTCGGCAAATAAAAGGAATGCCGGTCACCCAGTACGTATTCAATTCATCTTCCGGCTGTCATATTGCCACATGAGTGAAGCAGAGACTTCACAGCGCTTTTCACCCGCGAGCGGACGCCGAATCTGGCGCGCCAGTCACGGAATCTCTGCAGTCCGCCCCATCGAACGCTGAAGGCAAATTCAAGGAGAGAATCCTCGGCGCTCACATATGCGCGCCTCATCGCATGCGGATCGTCTTGAAGATAGTTCAAACCTGGTTCCTTGCCAAATGCGAGGTCGAAGTGGCTGCGAATCAGCTTCTCAACGGATTCATTACGTTCGCCGTAAGGGTAAGCAAACGAGATGGCAGGCGAGCCGAGCAGTTCACTCAGGTCGCTCTTGCTGCCCACCACCTCTGCTTCTGCTTCGGCTGCGGAGAGCTTCGTCAAGTCTGCGTGTGTCCGGCCGTGAGAACCAAATTCGACTCCCTGCCCTGCCCAAAAACGAATCTGCTCCGCAGTCATCAGCGTAAGCGAGCCGCGGCCTTGGCCTTCGTCCCATGTATTTGTTCCACCCAGCCTTCCAGTCACTACGAATACGGCCGCGTTAAAACCGTAACGTTTGAGGATGGGCAGAGCAAACTGGGCTACGTCGGCGTAAGCATCGTCGAAAGTCAGCAGAATTGGCTTCTCCGGCAGGCCCTTCCCCTCTCGCAGCCAGCGGAGCCAATCGGAAGACGTGATACCGGCGTATCCTCGGCGGGCAAGCCATTGGACCTGCCGCTCGAACTGCTCGGGCGAAATTGTGATCGGACGATAAGTACCTGGCCGATAAGGTCCAACGTGGTGATACATCAACACCGGCAATTTGCGATCAAATTCGCTTTTCAATGCCGCCCAGGATCCCGCCGAGTTCATGGAACTGCGCATGATCGTCACTGCTTCGGCAGCCCGAAATAAACGCAGTCCAGCGTGGCGCATAAGGCCGATACGATAGAACCACTCCTCCATGCGCAGGGGAAGCGCTAGAAGCGGAGCCAGCGAAATGGGAGAACGAACAAACGCTTCTCGAACCCATTTCTTTGAGAAACTCGTCTTCGCCAAATGAGCCAACCGCGCGTATGGCCTGTACTCCGGATGCTTGCGGCTGATGCGAAGATCGCCGACACCCAGTTCCCTTGCCTGCTTTTTCAGGTATTGCCGTGACGACTTCACGAAGTATTCGTAAGCGATCGCCTTGGGCTCGTAGCGGAACGGCACACCCATCTTCCACAATCGCAGGCCTAGTTCCAAATCCTCCGCTGCAGGAACCAGTTCGTCAAACCCTCCACTACGCAAGAAGAGATCGCGATCCATCGAGCAATTAGCCAAGAAGCTGATCGCAGGAATGGAAGACGGAATTCCCTCCGGAAAGCGCACTTCAACGTCTGGATGCAGTTGGCTGACGCGGTCTCGATGGGCACACTCGACAATGTAACGCATCATGGTCTGTGAACTATCGGGAGTAACGATCACAGGCCCATTCACAATAATTCCCCTGCGGCCTGCATGAGCGTCGCAATGATGCCGGAAAAGATCGGGGACAATCCTATAGTCATCATCGAGAAGGAGCACAAGTTCGCCCACAGCAGCCCGGACCCCAACATTCCGAGCCGCGCCCGCACCTCGGTGTGGCGCCTCCAGCACACGAAAAGCACACTTTGGCTTCAAGCCATCCAGAAACTCAGCCGTGCCGTCGGTTGACCCGTCTACGACCACGATGAGTTCATAGTCTTCTGGTGGAAGATCCTGCGCCAGGATCGTCGGGAGCGTTCGCTCCAGAACGTGCCGCCGGTTAAATGTGGGGATGATTACGGAGAGCCTGATCATTCTTTCACTCGATCACACGAGCGGCTTTGCAAAAACATAATGAATATACGGAGAGAAATATAGGTCGAGGCGTCGAAATCCGATTCTGGAGAAGCCTTTCATCTCAACCAACTTCAAACCTACATCTTCGGTCTGCCGCACTACAAAGTCAGACGAGGCGTAAAACGCATGTAATCCGTCTTCCACAACGTAGTCGCATTCCCTGAACGCCTTGATGCAGTTGCGAAGCTTCCACCGTAATCGTGATCTATAGCATGGCGAGAACCAATGTAGGGATTTCAGGTTATGCGATGAATAGATAAAGGTGCCTCCGGGCTTGAGGACGCGTGCGCATTCCCGAAGCGCCGCCGTTCTTTGCGCCTGCGGATAAGCGTAGTCAATTCCATTAAATGAGATCAACACGTGAGAAAAAGATGAGTCTGCCTCCTCGATGTGGTCGTAGCTTCCCACGTGCAGATCCAGATATGGCAAGCGCCTTTTGGCGATTTCGATGAAAACATCAGAACGGTCGACGCCGCAGACTTCATACCCCATTTCATGGAGCAAAAGTGTTGTTCTTCCCAGGCCGCAAGCAAGATCCAAAACGCTCTCGCCCGTCTTAAAATACTTGGGAAAAAGGTACTCTTCCTCTGGGAATAGCCTATAGACCGAAAGAGTCGAGACAGCTTCAGCGCCACGATAAGCCGCCAGGTTCTCAGCTAACTCCCGAGGGGTCTCTTCGGACAAAGGAATACTCCTTTTCAAAGGCATGAGAACGCCTGAGTTGCGATGCTTAGTGAACACTTGTTCTGCTACCGGTGAATCAGACCGACTCGACTCGGGGCTCGGCCATTGCGGACATTGAATTCCGAACGCGAAACCTGAGATAGGCATTAGCGCGAAGCCGCGACATCCAGCGCCGATTCCATATAAGCAGCCGGTATGTTTGATGGAAACCGGTAGCCCACCGCAGCTTATAGGGTTCCTCGCCCCTCAAGAAGTCGTATTCTGTATAGCCGCACGAGAAGCCATAGTCAACGACAGCCGGCATCAGCATACTGCTGGGAGACAGGCGTGAGAATTCATTGTCATAAGCCGTAAGATAACCCCAGAGCTTTTCTCCGCAACGAAATAGGAGTTGCCAGGCCAACAGACGATCTTTCAATTCAACGGCAGCGATGCACAGCCAGCCTTTAGGCCCAAGCGTCTCAAACATAGACCTGAATGCGTCGGGGTAATAACCAAGAACGGGAATCAATGATTTGCCACTAACTCGTTTTTGAGCCTCGACTGCAATCATCTTATCAAGCAGGCCAGGCTCTTCCTGTGGGCAATCGATGATGCGTACACGTAGTCCGTCGCTAATCATTCTATTCAGGCGGGATTGCTGGTTACGAAACGTATGGCGCGTCGCACTGGAACGACGGCTCAATATCTCTGGCCAGGAACCGTCGATCGACATTTGCGGGCATCGCCCGTTCTCGGGGAAAAGGCGATAGATTAAGTCGGTCCGCGCCAAGGCATCCTTGATGTGCGCAATTGTGTCCCCCGTGTCGCGCAGATCTCTAAGCTCAACGAGATCCCACTGCTCTGGAGTTCGCGCCAGAAACTCCAGCATCACCATCGTTTGGCCTGCAGTATCTCTTCCTAATACCACATCGTTGTAGTCCGCGTGACTTGTCGAGAACTCAAGCCTGCGCATACGAAGATGACGGAAAGAAGATTGATGCCGGACCAGCGGCACAATGCCCACAACTGTCTCGTCCTCTTTGAGAACGAGCACATGCGGCCGAAAGTGACCCTTGCGATTCTCTTGGACCGATCGTTTCGACCAAATTCGAAACCAGTCATAGGTCATGAATACGTTCGGATGTTCCGCGGTGCTACTGAGTTGGTTCCAGGCGGTTTCCAGTCTGGTTACGCCTGCTTCGCTCAGGATCGCTTCAACGGTATATCGAATGCTCGTCCCCCAATTAGTGAATAGCAGAATCCGTATGAACAAATATCAGCACTGCCAAAATGTCTTAGGCACAAGTACAGCCTGGCAAGGGAACATCGGGAGCATGATAAACATCGGATGGACTGCTATAAATTCCAACACCGCTCTTTCAACACCGGGAGTCTCACGGTGACCTACGTCGTCCACAACAATCAGACTCCTGGACGCTAATCTCGGCGCAAGGTATTCCAAACTGTCTCTGGTCGCCTCGTATACATCCACGTCCAAGTGACAGAATGCAATGTCGCGAAGGTTCATGCCTTCTGCCGCAGATGGGAAATAACCCTGGACCACCCGCGCGGATGGTTTTGAAGAAAGCAATCTGGCCACAGCTTCGTATTGCGTTTCGGTAAAATCAAGGGGTTTGAACGCTGTATCGTCGTCGCCAAGCTTTTCAAAGCCCCCTTTTTCAAATGGATCGAAACAGTAGAAAGGGACCCCCTTATCCTCGATCGCATTGCAAATGTGCAGCGCTGTTCCTCCTCGAAATGATCCCACCTCAAGAAACAGCCCAGGTCCGACTATCTTCGCCAATGTCCAAAGATTTGCCAGTCGAGCCACATCGAGGCAAGAGTAATCTCTTACCTCGGCCACAGACTGTTGGAAGCATGGATCATACAGTAGGTTGACGTATTCGCTCTCAATGGCCGGCACTAGCAGTTCCCTGCGGGCCTTTACCAATCGTGCTTGTCGTACTCGTCCGCCTATGGCAGCGTTGAGCCGTGATGCAACATATGAAATCTCCCATCTTCTGGGATTGGCCATCCAACGCCTAAAGTGTTCTTTGATAGCATTCATCCTTCACTACCTCGCCCCCGACAATCGCAAAAAATAGCAATATCAACTCGGACATTCAGCCCCGATTATGCCTCAGCCCTTCAAACTAAACTCTTGCCAGAATCTGCGCAGACACTAGGAACTTGTTGAAAAACTCCACCGAGTCCCGGAAAATGGGATAAACAGGGGTTCACAAACCCTTGCCAACTCTCCGCGGATCGCTCCTGGGGCATTCTGGCGCGATCCGTTCTTCACAACTTCTGGCATCGCAGCGTTTTTCAACAAGTTCCTAGAAGCACCGCAAGGCTTGAAGCTTACGATATCTTTTACTACCAAGCACAAAATCGCGACCCTCAAATAATATGGGACCTACCAATGGATGCCGTTACACATTACACATCAAGTCCGCAAATGCCCTGATAACTTCCAGGTCACCTGCAATATTCAGAAATTTCGCTGAGCCTGCGGAAGTCGAAACCAACTGGGAACATTCGGCATCGTTGGAGTTATTTTCATCTGTATTTGATGCCTCAAACAAGCTAGTCCAAGTCTTGGAATTTCTCACCGCACATTCGCCTCCATCCGCGCCATATTGATCGCATCGGAACGTACAGCAGCGGAGCGTGGGCGAGCAAGCGTAACCGGACATCATGAGGACAATCCGCAAGCCCCTCCATGGCTATCTCCCTGGAGGCGAGCCGATCCCCCTCCAATCTCCGCCGCATCGCCAATCCTACCCACTGGCCGGCAATCAACTTCGCGAATTGCTTCTGATGCTTGGGGGCCAAATGAGGATAGACCTGTCGACGCGTGTACTGAAAGAGCAAATCCTGTTCCCAACTCTTGAGACCATTGTAGAAACCTTTTCCATGAATTCTGTAGGCTCCGAGCGAGTCGTCGAGATAACCGGCTGGCCCGTTCTGCATGCAAAGTACGCAAATCGGAAAGTCCCCATAGGGGCATAAGAAGAACCAATCGGGGAGTGGGGGCAACATGCTACGGCGCAAGAATGCAGAACCTGTTCCAATCGGACAGTCAGCAAGGATCTCTTCTAGTGACCACGACAGTTTCGAAGTGTGGGGATTGTCGTATGGCAGCGGCTCGCCTTCGGCATCTACGAGTTCCTGATAGTGAAAGCACAGCGAGTATTCCGGATGTGCATCCATAAACCTGGCCTGTTTCTCCAATTTATATGGAGAAGTCCAATAATCATCTCCGTCCAGCATGGCGATATAGTCACCCCGTGCAGCATCAAGGGCGCGCTCGACAATACGCACACTGCCGATGTTCACATCGGATAGTAGTAAACGGATCTTCTCGGGATGAGCAGCTGCATAGTCAAGAACTATCTCCCGGGTTCCATCTGTGGAACAATCCTCACGAATCAGAACCTCAAATTCAAAATCAGCCTTCTGCATCAAAACGCTATCCAATGCCTGCCGAATGAAGGGCTCGTGGTTGTAGGCGAAAACTAAAACAGTAACTTTCAATTCAATCTCTCAGACGCAGTGACAGCGATGTTCATACTTTCAGACCGCTCTCGTATTTCGACGCTATTCAGAACCACATAGCGCAACAGCGCGCAGATGGCACGTATTTGTTCCGTTCCAATGGCCTGACCTGTAGGTAGGCATAGCATGTTAGCGCAGGCACGCTCGGTCAGTGGAAGGCTGTTGTTCACCTGCGGATCCAGGGAACGATAGGGTTCCATCCGATGGCAGCCGGGGTAAAAGTAGCGGCGCACAAGAATGCCTTCCGCATGGAACAGTTCGTGTAAAAAATCCCGGCTTACGCCGGCCTTCTTTTCGACTTCTAGGACAATATACTGAAAGTTGTTCCGCTCGTCTTCTTCGTAATCCATTAAACGCAGCCCGGGAATGTTTGCCAATTCCTTTCGGTATTCAAGGTAGTTATTACGATTAGTCGCGATGATCTCATCCATATGTTCGAGCGATGTCAAACCCATAACCGCCTCAATCTCGTTCATTTTGCCGTTGATACCCAGGGAGGTCACCTCATCTTCGCCGCTGAATCCGAAGTTACGCATAGCTCGGCACGAACTCGCGAATACGTCGTCATTAGTCACGACTGCCCCACCTTCGAACGTATTCAGGAACTTGGTTGCGTGAAAACTAAACACTTCAGCCTGGCCAAATCCTCCCACCATGACACCATAACGGCTGCACCCGAACGCATGAGCAGCATCGAACATAAGCAGCAACTTATGGCGCCTGCATATTCGTGTCAACGCCTCGACGTTACAAGTGCGCCCCCAGAGATGCACTCCGATAATACCTGTCGTTTTGTGTGTAATCAGTTCTTTAACCCGGCTAGGGTCAATACAAAAGTTCTCGTCAATGTCGCAGAAAACCGGGGTGATTCCCTGCCATTGCAACGCGTGCGCAGTAGCCACGAACGTGAACGAGGGAATGATCACCTCGCCGGTTAACCCGGCGGCGCGAATGGCGATTTGCAGAGCAGTTGTTGCATTGCACATGGCAATACAATGGCGCGTACCAGCTGTTTTGGCAATCCGTCTTTCAAATTCTTGGACTTGAGGTCCGTTATTGGTAAACCATCGGCTTTCCAACACCTCACCTATACGTTTCATTAACTTCAATTGATCGCCGACGTTTGGTCTGCCTACGTGGACGGCCTCGCGAAATAAGGGTCTTCCTCCAAAAATGGCGAGTTCGTCCGGCGATGATTTCATCGCTCGATCGCCTGACTGTGCAACCCGATCACGCATTTCTTTCTAGCTTCCTTTGCATCACAATACATAGAGCTTTAGCGCGGTTATACGAAGACGGAAGGATGGACAAATAAGATGACAGTATCTCAAGCGACCAAAGTTAACAACGCATCAAACCGATAGTGACTGCTCACCCGGTCTGTGCCTTGCATAACAAGATCACACGCAAATCCTTCGGCTCGAGCCACCGCGACCAACTGCTTTTTGCTCCACCAATTGGCGATGAGTTCAGTCCCCTCTGCCTTGCGCTTCAGGTACGCTGCCATTCGCTCAGGACTATGATAATGAGCCGTCATCCGGTCAATGTCGGGGATCGATTCGAGGAAAAGGCGAAACCTGGGCATTGCTAACTTTTTGAGCCTGCTCAGCAATTTACTAACCATAGACTCGTCAAAACATTGAAAAGAGAAGGCAAGATACGCTGCATCAATTTTATCTACTCCTAATACGACACCGTCCAGATCCGTAACATCTGATAGAACGAATTTAATATCTGAAGTTCGACTGATAGCGGTTTGAATTAGGGGCTCTGAAAAGTCCACTCCAATTAGAGTGCCGCAGTGGGGAGCAATTCTTTCGCTAATCAGGCCGTTCCCGCAGCAGAGATCGAGCACTACCTCTCTAGTTGTGGGCCGAAGCGCGGACAAGATCGCTTCTGAGGTCGAGGCAATGTCAGGTTCTCCGGTTGGAATGCCACCGACAGTACGACCCACCTGACTAAAGACTTCGCTTTCCTTCAGGGAAGTTGAGCATTCGTTCCACCATTTGCGACAGTCTCTCATCGTTCTTGCCATTTCATTGAGCATCAAAGGTCGCGAGGTGAACAAGAAGCACGGTAGTTGGGAAAATAGCCGTCGCGATCCGTGGGATCTACGTCCGAGCGAAGACACACTTGCTGATAAGATTCATTCGCATATACCTGCTTAAGCGCGTACAACGGAAATGGCTCTGCTCCAAAACTACGTTTGAATCTCGCCAGACTGTCGCTCTCGATAATTCCCGCACCTAGATTGAATGCCGGAATTCCAATGCCTACCAAGTGCTTTACTGCCCTCCAAATAAGCCCAGCGCCGTGACAACTCCCTTGAGGAAGAGACAAATTGAATATACCTTCAGCTGCATGTGGCGTATAGGCAAATACGTTTACCGCCTCCAGTTCGGCTCCTCTCCCGGCCCCAATCGCCACAACATTGTCCAGACTGAGGAGAAACGTTATCGTTTCTGGCGTGAATTCGTAAACGGAGGAAGCTTTCTTTCTCTGAAAGAAATCCCGGTAGTGCTCTAGAAAGAAAGTTGTCAGTGTCGTTCGATCGGTGACAACCGTTACGAGGTTTTCCCAGCGATGTAATTCTCGACGACGTGACCGAGAACAATTATCAAAGAGTTCTTCCAAACCCCGTGTCAGATTCATAACGTACAGAGTCTTCTGCCTATACACAGTATCGGACCTCAAGTCGTCAAGACGAGTAAACAGCGGGTGCTGGTTGATGTATCCACTGATATAGCCTCGTCCAACGGCAAACCGATTCCAGTTCTCCGCGAAGTTAAAAAATGCACCATTACCCGCAAAGCCGGAAAACCCGTATGGAGTGGCGATATCCACTACGTCGCCATAACTACGCTCTACAAATGGGCAGACCACCCGCTTTCCTGAACCCTCAGCACAATAGAGGAAAGTAGGCTGCTTTGTGGTCAGGTACATTGCGTAGCAATGCTCCCATGTATGGAAGAAACTATGCCGGATGCCGGTCAATGCCTGCTTCCATTCGAGTGGCGAGTCCAACGGGATGGCGCGCTGCATCTGCACGCCATTCAACTGAACGGACGAGTTTCCCTTCTCTTCCAGCATGGATTCAATTGCTCGTCGGCTTGGCGTTCGTGTCAAGAACCGTAGCTCAGGAGTTAATTAGTACCTGATTGTGAACGTGCACGTGCCCAATTACCCCAGTACGTCCGAAGTCCACCGAATGTCGGGGCGGACAGCACCAGGCCATTCTCCATAAAAAGAGCCACGCAGGGCGAGAGAATCGCCCACTTCAAATGCCAGCAGATCCGGGCAGACGAGAACTACTTCAGCTTCGCCTTGCATCACAGCAAACTCGATGCGGTGTACGCCTGCATTGAGCAGATCTCCGGGAATCTGAGCAGAGGCTCTAATTACCCCAACGGGGTAACGTTGACATTCCACATTTCCAGTACTGAGAACATGAACACCATATTCGTTATATAGGTTGAAACCGCAACGGAGATCCATCTCCGCCTTTCGGTTCAGAACCTCAAACTCGATTAGCAACGGAGTTCGAACTGTGATACTAGCATCGTTTCCGTCCGATACCGGCCGCACTGACGCGCGCCGAAGACGCACAATATCATTTCCGGGAGCCTCTGATGTATCCTCATAAAGCACTTCCGTCGTAGCTGTGCGTACATGCTGTAAATAGCTTGAAATCACCGCCGCGGGACGGCCTTCCGCAACCACCTTCCCTTGCTCCAGCCACAACGCGCGCTGGCACAAAGCCTGAATCGCGAGCAGGTTATGGCTTACAAACAGCACCGTGCGCCCGCCGCTGGCGGCGTGCTTCATTCTGCCCAGGCATTTCTCCTGGAATGCAGCATCGCCCACCGACAACACTTCATCTACAAAAAGGATCTCGGTTTCAAGGTGCGCTGCCACCGCGAAGCCCAGCCGCACGTACATGCCACTGGAGTAGTGCTTGACCGGCGTGTCGAGAAATCGCTCCACCTCCGCGAAGGCCACAATTTCGTCGAAATTGCGGTCGATCTCAACTTTCCGCATTCCGAGAAGCGCACCATTCAGATAGATGTTCTCGCGGCCCGTCAACTCCGGGTGGAAGCCGACGCCTACTTCCAGCAAGCTTCCGAGCCTCCCGCGAATTTCCGCGCGCCCCTCGGTCGGCTCCGTTACCTGCGCCAGGACTTTCAATAATGTAGACTTCCCGGCGCCGTTACGGCCGATTATGCCCACGGCCTCGCCCGCTTTGATCTCAAAGCAGACGTCTCTCAGAGCCCAATGCAGGTTCGACGGAGTGGCGCGCCCAGCGGATTTGCGGCCATTCAACCAGCCGGCAACTAATCGAAAAGGCGCCCTAGCCGTTCCCGCAATCGAATCCCTCAGGGATTTGTATCTGGCTTGGGTACCGATGCTGTATCGCTTCCCCAGTCCAACAGCACGTATAGCAACGTCGCTCATGATTGACCCAAGTTGAAGATCTCCCCAATTTCTAAATTACATCGGCAAATGTGCTTTCGAGTCGGCGGAAGTAGATCAAGCCTCCGCACAAAAGCACCAGAACCATTCCCAGCGATGAAAAAAGCGCAGTCAAAGAAGTCGGGGCTGTTCCCAACAAGGCCCACCGGAAACCCTCCACAACACCGACCATGGGGTTTAGCCCGTAAAGCAACCGCCACTTTCCAGGAACCAGGCTGCTGGAATAAGCAATCGGAGTAGCAAACATCCAGAACTGAGCCAGGAATGGAACTGTGTAGCGAACGTCCCGGTACTCAGCCGTCAACGCCGCCAGCCAAACCCCTACCGAAAGTGCAGTCAATGCCGCCATCCCAATGAAGAGCGGCAGAAGAAGAATCGTGGCTTTGAGAACCACCCCATAGAAAATCATCATTCCCAGCATCATCGAGAACGCCACTGCAAAGTCGACGAGGGCAGTAAGCACAGGGACGATGGGGACGATCAATCTAGGGAAATAGATCTTCGTTATCAGGGACTGATTGCTCACCAGGCTGTTGCTGGATTCGGTGAGCACAAACGCAAACATCTGCCAAGGCAAGAGCGCGCAAAAGACGAATATGGGATAAGGGACTCCATCTGAGGGTACTTTGGCCAAGCGTCCAAAGAAGATGCTCAAGACCAGCATAGTCGCCAGCGGCTGCAAAACCGCCCACGCGACGCCCAGCGCTGTCTGCTTGTAGCGGACCTTCAGGTCGCGCCAGACCAAAAAGAAAAGCAGCTCCCGGTACTCCCATAGCCGTAGAAAGTAAAATGCGATCCCGCCGTGGCCCGGCCGGATCACCCGAAGAGATTGGTCATTCTGGTCAGGCATGGGAGGCATCACTCAGCTTATCTGCCGCATGGCCACCATGACGGGCATAGCAGAAATCTCGTCCAGAAACGAAGTACGCATCTTTGATAAAGCTTTTCTGAGTCACCGTCACCGTGAATTCCTGGCCATCTGCCAATCCCATATATCACAGCAGTCCGTCATACAGTTGCGCGGTCCTTTGTGCCATGTGTTCGGCAGAGAAAAGCTCTTGGGCACGCTTCCACCCCTCGTCCCCCATCAGTGCCAACCGCTGACGATCGTTCGCCAACTCTGCGATGCACTGAACCAGTGCATCGGTGTCTCCGGGAGGGACAAGCCTTCCTGTCACTCCATCGATTATCAGTTCGCCAAGCCCACCAACCCTGCTTGCCAAAACGGGGCGTGCCGCCGCCATAGCTTCAAGTGCGGAAAACCCGAAACCCTCTTCCAGAGAAGGTATCACCAGAAGATCCCACGAGCTTAAAAGCTCTCGCACGCCCGCCTGCCAGCCCAAGAGTCGGACTCTATCACCGACTCCAAGGCTGGCAATGAGCTCGCGAATGGACGGTTCTAGTGGACCAGAGCCGGCAATCTCCGCCCGAACATCAATGCCGTTCTCCGCAAGATGGGCAGTAGCTTGGATCACGGCCTCGACATTCTTCAGCGGAACTAATCGAGCCAGAACTCCGAGCTTGAGTGGCCCCGTGTGAGTCATCGCAGCAGGCGGATGAGAACCTGTCTCGATGCCCGCATAGATAACCTCCGCGCGGCATCCACCGAGGCAATCGGCTACTGCTCTAGAGTTGGCGATTACCGCATCTGCCATCTGAAAACTCAATCGCGAAACCGAGGTCCCATCGCTCTCAAGTATTCGGCTGTGCATATGCTGCACAACCACTTTCACCCCCGCCAAACGGCACACGGCCCGAGTTGCAAGACCACCATGGTGCAAATGAACAATCTGCGCCGGGTGCTGCCGCAGCCAGGACCACACCCTCCATGCCCCGGCAGGATCGCTGCGTGTGCCTGTCCAGGGAACTGTTCTTGCTGGAATGCCCCCGTTCTTCATGACTGCTTCCAGCGGTCCCTCACCAAGAAAAAGTACCGTAATCTCATATCCGAGGGAACCGCAATGTCTAGCCAGACCGGTAACGATTCGGCTAATTGCGGTACATTCGGACTGAGCGCTTTTTATGATGTGGACGCAGGTCAACAAGGAAATCTAGTCCAGTGGCGAGATGCCGGCATGGCTATAGGTTCACGCGGACGACTGAACTATGGATTTCTTTTCAACGCCCGGCGAGAATTCCTGGGATGAATCGGCATTTCTGCGCGATTTAAGATGTTGCGAGACGATTGCTCAACCAGATCATGTCCGATGGCATGGGAAGATCTGTCCATGCGCTATCAGCGCATCTGCTTAAATGCCTCGCATCGCAAAGGCAACCGTATGCAAGAGAATTGCCAGATCCATGAAGAAGTTGCTGTGGCGAATATAGTAGAGATCGTATTGAATATTCTCATGAATCAAACGTGCCCGATCGGCACTGATTTGCCACATGCCCGTTATCCCTGGCCTCACGCGCAGGCGCTGACGATGCAGTTCAGTGTACCTTTCCACAATAAACGGCATCTCAGGTCTGGGACCCACCAGAGACATATTGCCAATTACGACATTCAGAAGCTGCGGGAGCTCGTCAAGGCTGGTGCGGCGCAGGAAAGCGCCTATCTTGGTGATTCTTGGATCAAGAGAAGACTTTGGCGAAAACTCATACTGAGGCGAGTTTGAATGCATCGTGCGAAATTTGTACAACGTGAACAGCTTGCCGTTCTTTCCAACTCGGCTCTGAGCGAACAACGGCGTTTCATGGGACGTCAAATAGATGGCAATCGCTATGGCGAGCAAACCAGGAAGCAAGAGTAGAAGCAATAGCAGAGCAACGGTGAAATCAAAAGCACGCTTTGCATATACGTAAACACTGCTTGTATGCTGTTCCTCAACTGAAGCGAAAATCAGACCATCCGCGTCCCAATAAGAAAGTTCATTGGCCGACGTAACTGAGTCAAGTGGGATGAAAGACAGAGTCGCACCGGCCTCGGAAGTTTCAGCGCTTATCTTTCCAAATGCTTCCGCGCTGATCGAGGGCGAACTAACGATCACTTCTTCAGCCCCTAATTCCCGCAGCAACTCAGCGGTGATCGGTCCGGTCATTACTTCAACGTACCGCGACCGGCTATAGCCGTGAGCGAAGATCTTCTGGCCAGCCAATCCATTGTCATCATCGACCACGGCTACAGGATCAAAGCCAAGCTTGGGCGATCTGGTGAGAAGGGACAATGTCCGCACGCCGCTGAGGCCAGCGCCATAGATTACGGTTCGACGTGCTGCATGCCCACGGCTGTTAAGGGCATAGACAAATGAATAGATCAGGTGTTTCTCCGCCAACACCACACCGGGAATTACGATTGCGGCAATGAGAACGAAGAGCCTGGGAATCGAAGCCGCTGTCAAAAAGCTCACTGCAAATGCCAGAAAGCAGAGCTGCGACGACACCGCAATGACTCGCTCTGTTTCCCTTACACGCAGCAGGCTTGTTGCGCGGGTGTAACCACCGTTCGCCTTAAGCGCTGTAACAAAGAACAGGGCGGCCAGTAAGGCCACAACCTCAACCGCCGAGATACGAAGTCGATAAACTTTTGCAAGGTGCAATTCACAATAGAGAAGATACGCCAGCAAAATAGCGCTGAAAACAGCAATCGAATCAACAACGATTTCCATTGTCCCGAGAGCTTTAGACAGCCTTAGCAGTGCTCCGCGTTTTTGGTTGGAAGCTGCGCACTTCTCGTTAGCCGCGTATTCACCACACGGAATGTCCTCAACAAAACGCAGAGGTGCGTTTGGGTTGATGCTTGGACTATGCAGATTGGGCGAATCTGTGACCATACCTATCCGAAGAACACTCCCTTGGGGATTTGAGTGCTAAGCAAGCGATGTCCGCTGCAACTGTTCGTTGGTTTTTCAAATTACATTTGGCACAGAACCTTACGAGAGCCTCCCCCCATGCGAGAACGTTTCAAGCCCTACAGTCATCATAAATGATAAGGGCTTCTCACAGAAGAGTTGCTGCACATTCTTGGCACTACAGGTACCACTTTATGGTTACCACATCAATTCGCCATCTAAGTTGTTGATTAAAAGTCTGTTAATAATGAACGCGGCGGCGTTGTTTTTAGCTGCTCTTGACGTTATGCATCTTACCGTCTCCCGGCTCATTTGGGTCTATGAATGTATCGAGGATTCGAGCACCCTTTTGAATCGAATGCCTGGTCATCGAAAGGTCCCGCATACTCTTTGAAGCTCCGCGTCGGTGTACATCTGGTAGGCATCGGCACTGGTAAATAAACATGCACGGCATCATGCTGCCGTCAATCTCTCAGCGCGAGACATGTTCTTTTGCCGCTCGCATGCGATGTTCCAACAGCGATTTGAAATACAATCCTGGCCCTTGCAGGCGCGCAATCAGGCATCTAATTTTGGAAATTCGCACCCCCTTCGAACCCCCGTGCAACTTCGTTCTGCCGAACGATTTGCGAAAGATGTACCCCAGGACTTTGCGCCGATGCCTCCGTTGCTCGACCATCAGCAGGGTCAAATAGGCACTAGAGGCCTGCATTCGGCGAAGGCTCCTCATTCGAAGCTCCTCCGCGGAACATCCACGCAAAGGATGTGTGACACGAGCATCTGGTGTATAGACCAACCTGAAACCAAGATCGATCAACTGTAGAAATGCGTACTGTTCCTCGTGTCCAGGTACAGGCGTGCCCGGGCCCAACCGCTCGTCAAATCCTCCCCACTGCTGAAACACGCTTCGTCGAATCGCCAGATTCGGTCCAAGTCCGAAGGGGAGGAAATTCACCCTCTGGAACCACTCCGGCGTACTTTTTTCCACAACGATGCGGTCGCTTCCCTGCCCTGAGAAACCGCAGAGTTCGTACAGTGGGTTGAGTCCAGGCTCTGTCTCAGGCGGCACGGTTTTGCCAGCGACCAGCGCAACCCTGCCATCGTTGAATTCGTCCAAGATCGTTCTTAACCAACTTCTATCGGGAACAGCATCATCATCGGTGTAGACGACAATATCGCCGCATGCTTCGCGAGCGCCCCGATTACGCGCACGACTTGCTCCAGGCAAATCCTCCCGTAAATAACGAGCGTGCCATCGCAAAGTTACTTCTCGTGCACCCTCCCCACGTGGTGAACTATCCACGACGATGACCTCCATAGGGGATGGGTCCAAACAACTAATAGCTTCAAGGCAGCGTTCGAGATCGACGTTACGATCGCGAGTTGGCACTATCACTGAAACAGACAGCGCATGTTCTCTCGTCTCTTTGCATTCAACTTGAATTTGGTGCATAAACCCTGTTCGGATCAACCCCAACTCACGCCAATCAAGTGCAAGCTCCGATCGGACGGTGCGATTCCGAAAGCCGGCCTCGAATTATCTTCGTGCAGGTAGGCGACTTGTTGTGCCTGTCCCATCCGTGCAAGTGGCTGGTGATGTTCCATTACTCCGATTCTTCCCGGCGACAACTTCAGGCAGCAGAAGCGAATACAACTCCAGACACTCGGCCGAAGTGCATTCACGCGAGAAACGCAGTATTGGACGCGTCTTGCCCGGCAGTGTATCGAGCGCGCAGAGAATGGCGGCAGTCAGATTCTCAACCGGATCGTGTGAGATATCAAAATAGACAGGAGCGTCACCGGCGATCTCATGGAACACCGGAATATCGGATGCCACAACACGGCAATTGAAAGACAATGCTTCCAGCATCGGTAGACAGAAGCCCTCGATCTGTGAGCATGCAATGAACATCTCACAGCTTTGGTACAACCACGCCAATTCACGGTCAGAGAGCTGCGGCAGCCAGCGTACAGATTCATTTAGTTGCAGCAGTCCTGAAAGATTCTTCAGTGCTTCAGACTCCACCCCTTGGCTACCAACCACCAACAATAGGAGATTATTGCGGACCTGTCCACTGTTTCGCAGTTGCGCAAAAGCCAGCAGCAAAAGCCCGAGCCGCTTGTTGGGCTGATGTTGCGCAACCGTCAATAGAAACGGTCTCGGATCGTCAATGGGCGGAAGAGTGCTATCTGAAGATGAAAAGTCCGCATAGTTGTGCACCAACCGAACCGGTACCCGCGACGGCAGCTTGGGAAAACGCTTCACAAGCGACAGGCGCGTTCTCTCGGAGACGCATGCCACCGCGTCGCACTCTTGCACACACTGTTTCAGAAACAAGCGCTTGCAGAATCCATTGAATAGGCTAAAACTCTCAGGGAAATCATACTGATAAAGATCGTGGACCGTAACCACCACCGGGCATGAAAATAGCGCCCTGAATATTGGCACAGGAAAGCCCAGGTGCACAATCGTAGGCTTGTACTCCTTGGCGATCCGAGGTAGTCCAAATGCAAACCATCGATTGCGCGCCAGTTGATTATTGGCGATAGAAACTGGTACCACTTCAACCTTGCTCGACGTGATGTCAAACGCAGTGTTGAAGTACCCCTCCTGCCATTTCCCGACCAATAACGTTACCTTCGTTATCTGCGGAAAATCACTGAGGCAACGTGCAAGGTTGACCGCATGACGGCAGATTCCAGTCGGTTGTGTGAACCTGCTTAGTGCTGGGATGAGTATGTGCATTTACGTCTTGTATTTCGCTTATCTGAACGAACGTCGGCGCAAGGATACGAGGAACATCCGAAAAATGAACTCCGTGTTATAGACGAGATAGCGTCGCCAGAGTCTTCGTGGTTCGCTTATTAGGCGAAACAGCCACTCCAACCCGCGCTCTCGCATCCATTTAGGCGCTTGGCGCACCCTTCCAGCGTAGATATTGAATGCCTGTCCGATTCCAATGATCGCTGGAGCATGAATGCTTTCGCGATGCGACCACATCCAAAACTCCTGCTTCGGACACCCGAGTCCGACCCACAAAACGTCGACTGCGGCAGCGTTAATCATCTCAATTACTTGCATATCTTCTTCTGGAGTCAAAGTACGGAACGGGGGCGAATATGATCCTGCCACATCGAGCCCTGGAAATTTACCCTTGAGATTTTCAATGAGTGTTGCCAGAACATCGGGGGCGCCACCATAGAAGAAGTGTCGGTACGGCTTCATTTGCGTTTCATAACAGAATTCAGCAAACAGATCCGGCCCATAGACTCGACGTGGCAAGCTGTGTCCCTGCGATCGGCCGGCCCAGATAATTGGCATACCGTCCGGCACATTCAGGTCGCTGCCGTTCAATACGTCCTTGAACTCTGGATAGTTCTGGCTCTCGACCACACTATGCACGTTCGAAACTGTGATGCAATGAGTCTGACATTCAGCGGAAATCCACTCTTCAACCTGACGGATCACATCTGGAATCTGGACTGACGCGAATCGTACCCCAAGTACTTCAAAGTACTTTGAGGTATCTATCGCAGTCTCTGCCACAGGCGTGGCTTCTGTCACCAAAATCTCCTTCTGCATAAGCTCTTAGTTACCCACCCCTCCTCTACCAATCGCGCAGGTGTAAAGTTCCATTAGCTGTCTGTAACAATGCTCAGCCGTGTACTTGCCTTCATACTCCGCGCGGGCAGCCAACCGCATCGACGGAAGTATTTGCGGATTCGCGATCGCCCATTCGATCTTTCGCGCAAGTGTGTCGGAATCGCCCGGCTGAAAAAGCCACCCCGTGCGCTCATCTGCGACTAGTTCCGTCAGGCTTCCCAACTGCGACGCGATGACCGGCGTACCGACCGCGTATGCCTCGACAATTGTCATAGGCAACCCCTCATACCATTGCGACGGCACGATCAGTGCAGTGGCCTTTTGCATTAGTCTTAGTGACTCACTGTGGGTCTGATAGCCAAGATGCTCCACGCCGGCTCCGCCTTCAGCTGCAGCGGCCACAGCGCCCTCTAGCGGCCCTGAACCGACCACCTTCAGTACCGCTCTTGGCTTCACTTTGCGCCACGCGTCCAGCAAAGTCGTCACGCCCTTTTCCGCCGTCAAACGCCCCACAAACAAGAAATAGCAGCCGCTACCATCGCCTTGGCCTGGATCGCTCGCTAACCAGTTAGGTATGACTTTAAGCTTTTCCTGAGGAAGGTTTGCACTAATAAACTTCTCTCTTGCAAATTCAGTAAGTGCCACAAAGTAATCTACCCGCCGCGTGTACGTCCCCAGAAGACGGTGGGCTACCAATCCGGCGCCCACCACCGCCGTTCCCAATGCACTCTTGTGGTAACAGCGATGAGCCACACCTGGCCAAGGAAAAACAGTCTTCACACAGTCTTCGCAGACTCTTCCTGAACGAAACAAGGTTCCTACTGGGCATAGGAGACGGTAATTATGCAAGGTCTGAACAACTGGCACGCCAGCAGCGCTGCAAGCATAGATCACGGAAGGCGACAAAAGCGGGAACACGTTGTGTACATGGGCTACCTGCGGCCGGAACGACGCGATCTCCCGCGCAACTACTGCTTCCCATTTGTACGAGTAGACCCAACCAATCGCTGCTTTCATCACCGCAACTGAACCGCTTATTTGCTCATTGCTTGCTTCGACTAGCCGTACTTCATGACCATTTGATTCGAGTAACCGCTTGTGCGCGTCCACGCACACGTCCTCGCCGCCACGCTGCCGATACCGATTATGAAGGAGAAGTATTCTCATTTTAAAGACTAGCCGAAATCCAAAATAACAGCGTCTCAACTTTGTTAGTTACCGATCAATGTTCGGCTGACAAGATACGCTTCGCCCTATTTCGGATCTGCGGTCACTGACCTTGTGGAACTCATTGTGTATCCGATCCGTAAGCGCTGTCCACGGCAACATACTACCAGCGACTTAAGACAATGAAGCTCGAGAAACGTTTTCCCCGTAAAACGCCTCATAAGCAACCCGCCCCAAGCTTTCGGCGGCAAGGTAAGGCGTGTGAGAAGCAATGATCTCTAGAGACCTGGCTCCGAATCTCGCGATCAAATCTCGATTGCGAATGAACTCCTCCATGTACCCAGCGAGCTCGGCTGGATTACGCGGATCGAATACATACCCGTTCACGCCACTGTGCACTAGTTCTCTAGCCCCCGCGTACTGAGAACACAATACCGCTTTACCGAATGCCATCGCTTCAGACACGACCATTCCCCAAGTATCTTCGAGAGAGGGGAGAATAAAGACATCGGCAGACTCGAAGTAGATTCCAATGCGGTTGTAGGGGATCGCTCCAACGACATTGACGACGTCCTGCAAGCCCCTTGAAAGAACGTGTTCCATTAATAATTCTCTTTCCGGACCGTCGCCGACTACGTTCACCGCGAAAGTATTTAAGCCTTTGCTAATTAATAACCGTGTTGCGTCCAGTAGATAATTCCATCCCTTCCGCTTGATGATCTGACCGATAAATAAGAAGTTCGGCCGTGCAACAACGTCAATCGGTGTTTCCCTCTCTGCCTTCGATTGCAAGACCGTAGCGTCGGGCACATAGAACGTTCGATGTGTTACCTTATCCGCCTGAATCCCGACGGCATCCATAAGGTAGTCGCAACCCGCCTGCGAATTGCTAACGCCTGCGTCCATATATTTTCCCATTAATCTGCGAACCGGAAATCGAAGCGACGATTTCTTGAATGCTGTTGTTTCGGAAATTCCGTCTAAAAGAACAATGACGCGGCTCCTTCTCATCATCTTGTATGCCAGTGCACAGGCCGTCCACAAACCAAAGGCAGATGTAAACAATACATCTGGTCGAAATTTCCGCAACTCCCCTATCACTGACGGCGTTACCCACTGGTATCCTTGGTAGCCAATGTCCTTGACGACTGAACTTCGCTTCACGCTGACATGATGGTAGCCCGGTAGCACCTTAACTTCGAATGAATCCTCGCATCCACAGATAAACCCCGTCCATTCACTCGTATAGACGACGGTGTCTGGGAACATCTTTGTGAAGTCTCGAAGGAGCGGCTGCCAGTAATACCCGCTCTTGATCGTGGGTAGAAGCCAAGCAACTCGCATTCTCCGAGAAAAACATGGGATTTGCTGCTGGGATCTCATACTTCTCCGAGCCATGCGTTCTCTTTTGGTTCTGTGACACATTTCAAATTGGGCCGGCGCCAGACATACTCATATTCCGGAATATCACTTGTAGCCATTTGGTTTCCTTCCAAATAACAACTCCATTCCACTCCTTACAGCCCTGTCTTGGCCTATGTATCATTCCGATTTTTGGCTGTCTTCCGAACTCGTGAGCAGTAATAAAACTCCGTCATTCGTCAGTCTTTATCGCCATCACTTCGACTTGAAACCAAGACCGCTCTAGATGACCATAAATGCGGCACGCAACATTGAAGATTGGCCAGCCGAGTGCTGAAATCTGTTTATAGAATGGAGGCCATTTGTGTACATAAGGCTTTGCATATTCAACTCGGAATCCAGCCTCAGAAAAGAGGTTGCCTAAGTTCATTGGACTCCAACTGAATAGATGATGGTTAATGTCTCCGGGTTTGTATTTAAAGGCAATCGAGTCGCATGGAACTACAAAATGGATAATCCCACCCGTCTTCAATAACCTGCGAAGGTGCTTGATTTCCTGCAACGGGTTCAATGTATGCTCAAGCACGTTAGTAGAAATAATCACATCCGCAAAACCTATGCCCAATCCGCTTAACGCGTCTATAGGGCTGACAAAATGCTTAATATTCATACTTCTGATCGAGTTGCTTGCGCTGACGTTTGGCTCTATCCCAATCTTTTCTTGGCACTCTAGGTTGTTTAAAAGGAACCCGCCGCCACATCCAAAATCGATCACTATGTCGGTTGGCTTTATAGAATTCCTAAATTTGTAGGCATTCGCCCATCCGCCAAATGCTCCAAGGCTTTTTTGCCAATTGAAATAGTCGACGTCATAGTGAGAGCTTGCTTGCGTTGTTTCAGGACCTGGCATAGGTTAAATTCTCCTTTTCACCTCTAATTTGGGCAATATCAAGCATTGCGTATCTGCCTTCTATCAATTTGTCTCTTCCTTTCCGATCGAGATTCCGAGGATTACTTTCAAATAGGGGAGTATCCAGAAAAATGGCCACAATGCCCCCCCATAGAAAAAGTGACGGTACGGCTTATCTTGCACTCTGTTGCAAAACTCGTAAAACAGATCCGGCCCATAAACTCGCCGCGGCAAGACGTACCCATAAGAACGGCCACACCAGATAATCGGCATCCCGTCAGGAACATTCAAATCGCTGCCGTTCAGTGTTTCCATCAAACGTACATCGCGTTGGCATTCAATCACGCTGTGAACATTAGAAACTGTGATGTAATGCGTCTTACGATCATTGGCAATCCACTCTTCAATCTTGCGAGTGACGTCTGGAATCTGAACAGCGGCAAACCGCACGCCGAGAACTTCAAAGCACTTCGCGGATTCCACCGCTCGAACCTCCGAAACTGTTTCTATTGTCATCGTCTTCTTCTCTTGCAGAGTGAGTTGCAAGATCCAGCTACCAGCGAAAATTTTGCGGTTATATGAACATCATTGAAACGATCCCATTATAGGCCCGCCAGTCTAAGGAAGCTCTGATTAAGTTTTATTCCACATCGACCATTCCCTCAGGGGCTAAAGCCCACTTTCATTTTTGCGAGGTTTGTGTACGGGCTGAAGCCCGTACCCTTCACCGGGTCGAGTTATTTCGCAGGCTTTGAAGCCGTGCCCTTTCAAAACATCCACTTATGCAGAGGCTCCCTAATCCACGGTTAGCGCATTGGGCTGGTCACTCGATGATGACTAGCGCGGGCGCTACTAGATTAGCCACGCATCCATTACTGAATAACTGATCAAATCGTCTAAGCTGGTAACCCAACCGTGCCTTCTCGAACGCCGAGGTTGAGTCGTGGATCGGCGCGCGCCCAGAAAGTTCAGGCTGTGCATATCTCTCTGTTCCTTCTCAGCAATCCGAACACAACCCTCACATATGGTAATGCCCAGAATAGCGGCCACAACGGTCCTCCATGCCTACGTACGTACGTCAGATACTCGCCCGGCGGAAGCCCTTTGTTGCTCATCATATGCTGCCAGCGATTACGAAATGACGATCGCGTGTCAAGGAATCCTCCGGTGATGGCATTCCATGCACAGGTTCCGATAAAACCAGGCGCAACCCAAACAGTGCAACCTGCTTTTCGCGCTCGCAGACCGTAATCGAAGTCACCGAGGGCGTGCTGAAACTCAGCGCTCAGATTATGTGCCAACGTAACTACGGCCCGCGGAACAAGAACAAAGTTGCCATTCATGGTGTCACACTGAATGGGTCTGTCCCCAGGCTCCAGCAATCGGTATTTTATCGGATGAATCCTGCTGCTGCGGACTATACCGCCGTATGTGAGTGCGCCGGTCTCCGGATCGCGCGTGGATCCTACCACGATTGCGGCCTCTTGCCCGCCGGCGGCTATCGACTGGTATGCCTTCAGCAGGCGCTCAATTGCATCGTGTTCTAGAAATGTGTCGTCATTCAGCCAAATATAAAAATCGAAATCATCCTTCAGTGCCGCATCGAAGGCAAGCCGCATGCCACCGCACCAGAATAGGTTGCCATTGCCCTGCAGCACCCGCACTTGCGGAAACCGCGCGTGAACCGCGGCGGCAGTGCCGTCAGGGCTGTTGTCGTCCACCAAAAAGACCGTCAACCCCGGAGCCAACTTCTGGCCAAATAGGCGATCGAGACTGGCCAGTGTAGTGGCCTTGCGGTTGTAGCAAGTCAATAGAGCGGCTATCCGTGCGTGCATTGCGTGAGAGGCTCCTGAGTCACCGCGTTACGATGAGAGATTTTGTCAATCCTGCAAAGCGCTCCCGAATCAGAGTTGCGCCGGGAAAGAGGCTAGTCAACTCTTTAGGGCCTAGCAGTTTGATTTCATCGACTATCATGCGGCAATATTCTGGCGACGGTTTAGTGAGAATGCCCCAAATCGAGTAGCGCACAACCCGGTGCCGAAGCGCCTTCGGGAGCCAATGGATAAAAGGCGTAATGAAGTGCGGCTCGACTGGAAACCAGCGGTTCGGCGTTTGCACCCAGAAATGTTGTGCTACGCGCATCACCTCGTTGGCAAAAGCCTTCTGCGATTTTGTATCCCCCACATGCTCAATGACCGAGTTGCTGAATGCAATGTCGAATTCGTTATCAGCAAATGGTAGTAACCGACCATCGGCAATCACCTGCGGCAGCGGGCAGTTGCTTTCCGGAGTGATGTTGACCAGCGTAACATTTGGCCGCGGCTCCATTCTCATCCATTGCGCGGAGACGCCTCCAATGTCGATAATCCGCGTGTGCTCGGTTACCTTGAATCGTGCGGAAAACATAGCCCACCGGCGGCGGCGGAAATGGCGAAAAAAGGACTCGTAGACTCGGTGAATATTCATGGATTGCTAAGGACTTGCTTCCTTTCAGAAAAGGAACACAATCATCGGATAGGAAATGTCTTGATAGCCCGAGAAACACGCTTATAGTGCATCCTGCAGCAATTTTTCTTCTCCGACTTTTCAGCGAAGAACTTCTCGATAGCCAGTCAAAAAGCGCCCAGTGCAGCTATGCCAGCTCGCCTGGCGGCTCTGGCACAGTCAGGTGCTTCGACGCCGAACGTCGCGGCTTCAGCCGCAGGCCTGCGATTGCAAGACCTGTAAGAATCGACTGCACAAAAGACGCGGAATATGAAAAAAAGAACACCAACTGAAGGAGCAGCATCAGCGACCAAAACCGCGCATCCGGGTACATGCATTTCTGCCATTGCACCGGCATTCGATTTATGCGACGAATTCCAAGCATATACATGCGCATCTCCAGAAACAATCCGACAATGCCAAGTTGAAGAAACGTTTGCACGTACCAATTATGTGGTGCGACATCAATAACAGCGCCTGCTATCACTCGATCGAACCCAGCCCCGAAGGGCTGCCCGATAGTGCCATTTAGCATGTTCAGGTTCGGATTATTGAACAACAACTGATACCATCCCGCCACCCGCCATAGGAAGGTATCATCATTAGTCGCAGAGTTCTGTAATGACGCTGTAGCGATTTCCGTTTGATGTCCAAACAGAAATGCGGTCAGCACAATTCCAATAATTGCCATTACTGCGATTGCACCAATCGCCTTCTTTCGGAAACGAACATCCTGCAACCCAAGCCATAGAACTCCAATGATCATCACCACCCACACAGTCCGGTGTTGCAGCAACAGGATTACCGGCCCGAGCAGGTAAAATGCCTTGCGTTGCCATTGAGGCCCCGTCTTCGACACGTTCATGAACAGAGAAGCAAAGAATGCCATAGCCAGGAAAAGAGCCTTCTCCGCGGCCAAAACTCGGATACTAGTATCCCCAACATTGTTCCACTGCGCCACAATGCCAAGGCCAGCCACGGTGGCAAGCCAGCGGAATACTGCGATACCCACCATGACCATGCTGGTGGCCATCCATAGGGTCACCAACCGCTTCAAAAGCCGCGAGCTTAGGTTGAAAGTAGAGAAGTAGAATACTCCGGAAAGGAAATAGAAGAATTCCCGGCCAGCATTGCCCGCATCTTTCAATCCATACACGCCAAGGCCGCGAACCATGCAGATGGAAAAGAGTACGAAAAGAGCAATCGGGATCAGTTGCATGCCCTTCGGCTTAGTCTTGCCCACCGCATAGCGAAGTATCGCAGCCACAAATAACAGCACAGCTACGATGTCCGCCGGGTAGATCAGCACTCCTATAGGAATTGGGGGGACAGTAACGATCAATATCTCATAAAGATAAGCTGCCAGCACCAAAACCGCGCCTCGCAGAGGTCTGGACGCAAAGAAGAGCGAGACCCCAGCAAAGATGATCGCCGCGAGAATCAGAATTGGCAGATAAAGAAGTTGCATTCTACTTTTGTTCCTTGGGCATACTTGCGGTTTGCTGTCGACGCGCGATCATTCTCAAAGTCTATTTTTCCTCAATCTCATATGTACTCGCTCCTGCTCGATGATGGTAGTGGTTTCATTTCGCAAAGAAATGAGAGCAGCTTCGGAAAGATCAGGTCAGGCGCAAAGTGTGTCTGGTACCGCATGCTAGCCGCTGATGACATGGTTGCGTGAAGCATCTTGTCTTCCATAATGCGAATGAGCATTGCGGCGCCAGTCGCTGGATCATCGAGTGGCCAAAAGAATCCTTCAACACCGTCGGAGAAGATCTCGGGAATCCCACCGACACGCGGCGCTAGAATCGGTTTTCCTGCCGCAAGAGCTTCAATCAATGCGATTGGAAGATTCTCTATCTTTGCAGCATGCACTAACGCCTTATGTGCCGCTAGCAGAGAGGACGCAGCGGGATGCGTACCTGTAAAAAACACCTGGTCTTCTAAACCGAGAGTCCGCGCAATGTCTTCCAAGCGGGTGCGGTCCTCTCCACTGCCGACCAAGGTCAAAGTATAGAGATGGCCACGCAATGCTGCTTCATGGATCACATCCAGAAGATAGGATTGGTTCTTGCGCGGTTCCAGCGAACCAATAGCTATTAGATCACGGGGCTCGGCGTGAAGATCTGGTGTAGGCTCGGCGGCTGAATTTGGAACCACCACTTTGCTCCGAGGCTCCACCCCCTGCCGTAATATCTGTTGCTCCATGAAACGAGAGAAGAATACAACTCCGTCTACTCTCTCTAACGCCTCACGCTCTCGCCTCTGCGTCAAACGGTACAACCAATCGCCATGATCGAGAACACCGCGGTTTGCCATCTCATCTGCTTGAGAATCATTAAAGTGAACTGCAAGCACGACACGTTGACTCTTTCCCGTCTTGAGGGAGAGAGCTGCGGAGGCGCATCGCGTGTCCTGCGCGTATACAATCCACGAGGAGCGTCCCATCAGGCTGCGCCTAAGTTCTGCGCGTATGGCATAGAAAGAAATACAGTCCAGCAAATAATGGACTGCTTGACTATGTAAGTGAATTGCACGGCGTAGCACTCCTGAAAGCAGGCGCGCCACAAGCCGCTCCCTCACAGATTCTACTGCGCCAATAAAATGCGCCTCATGCCCTCGTGCTTTCAAATATTTCAAAACTTCATTGAGGTGAGTCTGCACGCCAGTCTCGCCATGTCTTTGCATCATTGAAACTACAAAGACAGGCTCACTAGAAACTGGCTGAGAGCCAGATGCATCCGCCACAGAAGATTCCTCCGCGATTCACAAATGGAATTGCGCTAATTTTGCGTGCATAAGGTTTTCTATTTGCGGTAAGTTCCGAAAGATGGGCCGTAGTAAAGGCCTCCTTCCAGCAAATAGACAGATAGCCGTTGATAGAGCAGCACCTGTAGCCACAATTACCAGGCGGACCCACATCGCTGTTAGTGGAAGCATCAAGTTGATCAGCCCCGCCGAACTAGCGGCAACCGCAGCAAGGACAAGCGCGGGCCACACAGTCCGAGCTAAGTCACCCCACCGGGCGCCAATCTCACGTAGTGTGACTTCGGTCAGAGCCACAAAGCGGACTATATAGACAGCAAGTACGGTCCAACTAAGCCATAGTACCGAATACCGCACACTGATAGAATACGCAGCGATCGCAATCAATAGAACTACAAACTGGAGCCGCATCTCCATATGCGGCTTCGCGCGCGAGGCCAGCGTAGGTCCAGAGAGTGCCATCATCGCATTCACCGGAATCGCGAGTACCAAGGGTTGAAAAAGCCATACGGCCCCTACCCACTTTGTGCCGTAAAGACCAAGGATAATTACACCCGGGACAGTTGCCATTGCGCAGAGTGGCGGCAACAACACCATCGCTACAACACCCACCGCAGTCACATATATTCGGGCCAAGCGCTTTGTGTCCGCCTGAATGCGTGAAAACGACGGTAGTAACACTTGAAGAAGATTCCCGATGACACTCTCGGCAGGTATTGCGGCCAGATTGAATGCCCTGCTGTAAAGTCCGAGTGCAACAGGACCCGATACCCTGCCGACAACTGCATTATCTAAATTACTGATGCCCCAGTTGCAGATGTTTGCACCTAGCACTGAGAAGCCAAACCGGAAAAGAGAGACACTATCGCGATGCAAAAGAGGGACCAACGAATGCCTCGCGTATGCGTACACGATCAGAGCATTCACAAATGCCTGGGCCAGGTACGCAGCCACCAAGCTCCAAACGCCACAGCCGAGAAGCGCCATGGGCGCTGCAATGCCGGCAAACGCTACGGTATACGAGACAATAGACGCTATCTGAATCGGGCGTGTATTCTGCGCACGATTCAGAAGCGCGGTCGCAATCGTTCCAAAGCTTTGGAATAGGAAAAGAGGGGCCAGGATGCGCAGCAATAGTGTTAATTCAGGCTGATGAAAAAATGCTGCCCACACTGGCGCACTGAGAACCAGCAGCAGTGACACCGCACAGCCTACGATCATTTGACCCGTAAAGCAGAAACGAATATCGCGGCTGCTGATATCCGCCTTCTGCACTAATGCCGATGATACCCCTATTCCTGCAAGTAGATTTCCGAGGCCGAACAAAAGGAGCGCTACTGCGAGTTCACCGAATGGTCTCGGCCCCAGCAGGCGTGCCAAAAGGATGTTGATACCGAAGTTCAAGATCAGACGAACGAATGAGCCAAGATAATTCCATCCTAGAGCCCTCCCCGTTGACCTCGTTATGCTCTCTTCGTGCCCTTGCATCGGCTCCTGATCTAGTGCGAATGGATAGGTCATAACTCAGCTTGCATCGAGCACGAAGCTGCAAGCACACGAACGAGTTCATCAAGAATGGTCGTCTGCTTTCTATAAGAAATTGTCAATCCGTCCAGAAGATAGAATAAATGCATACGATTCGACTTTGAAACGAGGTACGTTATGCGAGAGCAGGAGCAAGATACCCAAGGCCCTCAGCGCTCAGTGAGAACTCCCGCCTGATCCCTGCGCAAAGTAAATCTGTTCCAGATGGAGCGTAGTAACTTCTTCCATTCGTTGTCTTCGCTTGTGGTTTGCCACCAGTTTCTTGCCAGAACATATCCGACTCCAATCAGGAATCCGACAAACATGCCGATGATGGACATGCGACCGCGCTTTGGGAATGTCTTCAGTTCTGGCGGCTGTGCCGGATCAAGTAATTGAACTTTCGTAATATGTCTGGTCTCTTCCAACTTGGCGATCTCATACTGTTGAGTCAGCGTCTCAACCATCGATTCAGCGGTTTTCGCTTCGCGGTACAGATCCATGTATTCGGTGGACAACCCTGCCAGTTGTTCCATCTTTGATGACGAGTCATCAGCAGAGCCGCCTCCCCCCGTATTCGTGGACGCAGGGGCACTGGAGGCGGCTCTCTTTCCCTGCACTTGTTCTAGTTGACGTTGCAACCTGGCAACCTGCGCGCGAGTTTCTTTTACCCGTACGTTGTTCTCGGTGTAAATCTGCAAAAGCCCATCTAGCTGGGCCTCTTCGGCGATCAACCGCCCCTGGATAGCCGCAGCCGAGCTAATGGCGGCGTTATCTTGCAGAGGAAGATCCAGTACTGAGTTCTTGCCGGAAAACTCTCCGAGGGCCTTGGATGCCCGTTCTAGTTGCTCTCGCGCGATCACCAGTTGCACTTCAAAATATTCGCGTTCTCGCCGTCCAGCCGCAGAGTCAATGTCAGAGAGAAACCGCCCCAGTTCTTCCGCGTAGCCGTTAGCGATAGCCGCCGCGCGTGTCGGATCTTTGTCCGTCACCTGTACGCTCAGAATGCCACTCTTGCGATCTTCATTGAATTTCGTGCTTCCTTCAAGTGCCTTGCGAGCTGCCTCTTTTTGTGCCGCTTTGTAAACCCGGTTCAAGTCGAGTCTTTTGATAAGGCTGTCTTCGACGGAACGGCTCTGCATCTCCTGGAAGTACAACTGGCCAGGCGTCCTCGTGCCAAACATGTCATTGAACATGGTTCCCATACCGCCCATCGCGGCACCGCCGGTCTTCATGCCAATGAGCAGGTCCATTCCGGAGGCTGGGTTCATATCAGGAGGCAAAAAATACGCCGTAGCCACATACTTCGCCGGCATTAGCAACGAAACGCCGGCGGCAATAGCAAAACCTAAGATGCTCGTAAGGACTATTGACCATTTATTCAGCCAAAGAATCTCGAGCTTCCCACACAGCAACCGTACGTATTCGACGAGCGGCTTACCGGACTCTTCAGAGTCGAATTCCAATGCCAGAAGTGTCTCGTTGTCTGTCTTCGGGTTACTCACGTGCGTTCCTCACAAGGTGATGCACAAACAAGGGATATAGACCTGCGGCCGCAGCTTCGCCGCACCCTTCGGAGGTACGACGGGGCAGAGTCGTACCTCCAATTGATCAAAAGGCTCCCGCAGCGGCACCAGCAATCGATACCGATGACATGACTTGAGCCAGAGACATCATGTTTCTCCAGATCAGGGAGCCACCGTAAATCTTCTCTGGAACGACAATTGAATCTCCGGGATACATTCGAACATTCATGATGTTACGACCGGACCAGCTACCGCCATTGCCTACGACCGAGCCATCCGCCCGCACCACAAAAAGATCTTTCTTGTTTCCGGACCGCGACACGCCACCCGCTCGATCTAAATACCATTTGAGTTTCTTTCCAGGGCGATAGGTAATCGCAGTAGCGTTGTACACTTGGCCCATAACCGTCACGAAATCAGGTCGCTTGGGTACGGTCAGCGTGTCGCCTGCGCGAATTTCGATATCAGCCGAGGTATTCTCCCACGCATTGATGTCCCGTGCAATGTTAATCACGAGTCGCGCGCCGGCTGGGCGCCTGCGCAGCTCTTCCAGAATTTGCTGCTGTTGCTGTTGCATTGACTGCTGCAGACTTAATTGATCTTGCGCTTGTGACATTCCCGGCTGCACACGGTAAGTAGTGGCCTCAAGACGCTGAATCATCTCCTGCCGGGCCTTTTCACCCAGTTCACGAACTTGAATACGTTCCAGAATCGCACCGGCCGGATAGGCGCCTTCACGAAACCCGCCTGCGCGCTTCAGTACCGAACTAAGGCGCTCACCGTCGTTTACCCCATAGACTCCAGCATACGTGATCTCGCCCTGCACGGTTATCGAGGCTCCAATGTCTTTCCACCCGGTCATTTGCCTTATGCCTACTACGTCACCGGGTCTTAGCACGACATCGGCGCTCTTGTCTCCTTGCAACGCCTTTTCGACCGCAATTATGCTGTGAGTTGTCTGCACTTTCTGATCGTCCTGCACAACATAGCTGGTAAGATCTGCTTCTTCACGATAGGCGCTGCGCCTGAAGCCTCCAGCCATATTCACCAATTCGCCTGCGGTCATGCCCTGAGAAAGCGGATATTGGCCCGGGCGAAGGACTTCTCCGCGAATACTGACTCTAGGCGGGTCGCCTTCATACCGGCCGAATATGTGGATTACATCAAACGAATTCAGAGGAATCGGATCATTTCCAACAAGAACGCTGGAGAGATTGAAGGCAATCGTCTTCGGCCTGAAATCCGGGGCTTGCAAGCGGATGATCTCGCCGCGATCGGCCGGTTCAGGAAGCACATCCTGATAGGAGTGCAAAAGATCATTGATCGTCATGCCTTCGTGATAGGGATACTTGCCGGGGCGGTAGACGTGTCCCTCTATGTAGACCGTCTGTTCGTTGTAGGGCAAGATCGGAGTTACTTGCAGGTTATCTCCGTCTTGCACCTTGAAAGCAGCCAGCTTCTGTTTAGCGTCCTTCCGATCATCCGGAAGTTGCACGCTCAACATTGTCCGGCCCTGGTGGGCGTCAATCCTCTGAACATTGATCTGCTTCATGCTTCCGGACACAAGTACTCCACCAGCTAGATCGAGCAAATCGCTCAGCGTTTCCCCTCCCCTTAACTCATAAATCGCTGGGCGGCGGACCATTCCCGATACAGAGACCTGCGCACCGATTGGAGGAACTAGGATTGTATCGCCGGGAAGAATTCTGTTTATACCCGTGCGAACTCCTCGTAGCAGAAGGTCATAAATATCCACTTCGGCGATCAGGCGATCTCCGCGATACTGTTTCAGAGTGCGCAATGACCCGCGGCTCGTCGGGCCACCGGCTGCGAACAACGCGTTCAGCGGCGTGGATAATGCGCTGATGTCGTATGCACCCGGCCTCTGCACATCGCCAACCACGTAGACCCGTACTGTATGTATACGACTTGGGGAGATTTCCACGTGCTCGCCCTGGAACTGCGTCCTCAGAGCTTTTTGTATCGCGTCCTGGGCCTGTGCGATGGTGAGGCCTGCGATGGTGATCGTGCCCACTTCCGGCAAAGCAATCTGTCCCTGACGATCAATGGCCTGGAGCAACCGGGAAGAATGGCCGCCCCAGAGATTCACGACCAGATCATCTCCCGGCCCCAAAACATAGTCGGAACCCATCGGCAGATCCATCGGCATATCGGCTGTGTTTCCTGCACCGGGACGGAACAATCCGCTTCCGAAGCGACTCAGCTTTTCGGGCTCAGAGGGCAGCTGGGAGTAAAGATCTCTTAGCGATGGTACGTTGGCGTAAGGGGGATTCTGATTCTGTGCTCGTGGTGCGTCAAGCTCAGTATAAGGTTCAGGCCGGGCAGGGGCTTCTGTTTGACGTGAAGGTGCCTGTTTGTTGGCGCTGCCATTCGATCCTCTGCTTGAAGCTTCTGCGACCGTACTGTAGCCGTTGTCGTTAAGTACCTCGGTGGCCTGCGCTCGCAGGTTTGCATCGTGTTGAAGCTGACTGTAGATCTGCTCATCCGTGATTGTGCTCGGGTCCACAGCCAGCCGCTGGGCAGCCGCCCCCTTGACCGTTGCCAGCATTCCCGCGTCTTGCTTCAGAATCGCGATAATCTGATCCGCGGACATCACCGTAAGATCTTGACTCCCAGCCGGCGCTGCGTGAATTGTCTGGATATCTGCCGCGGCGTCGTCCAGTTGATCGGACATCCCCCCTTGATCCACCGTGTCAGGCACGTCCACATGAATCGAATTCTGGGGAATCTCTGCAGGGGTTTGGCAATCACCGTGTTGAATAACGATAAATCCGACCAGCAGAGCGATGATCGCACCCGCCGCAAACCGATGCGAGGCCATTCCGCATAACAACTTGAGGCCATAACTCCAGAAGTTATGTCGTAGACTGTTATTCATTTTCTGTCCTTACCCCGTGATCACTGGTTATTCAGCGGTTCTTATCTAATGTGCCGCCCGGAACAATTTCCATTCCGCTCGACAATTCGAGAGCGCCGTGGCGCCGATTGGACAAGTGAATATCTCTAAGCTTCAATCTCGATTTCAACTACTTGCGGCTGAAAGTCATGGATGCAACGCGCGCGGCGCGACAAAACTGATCGAAATCGTTCGCGCTCGGTTCCTGGAATCGAGCGGCAAGCAGCTCCCCAAAAGTGATTTCAGGCGACAGAGACGCGAATGTCGATCTTGCCTCTAAAAAAATCGAGCGACCTTTGCAGGCCTTCCCGGAGTTGAACTTGCGGCTCCCAGCCAAGCAGTCGGCGGGCCTTTTCTATGTCGGGACAGCGCCGGGTAGGGTCGTCCATAGGCAGATCTTCAAAACAAATCTCGCTCGCCGAACCGGTGACCTCTAATACGGCCTGCGCACATTCCAGGATCGTAAATTCATTTGGATTCCCTATATTGACCGGCAAGTGCTCGCTGCAGCGAGAGAGCCTGATGATTCCTTCAATCAGATCATCGACATAGCAGAAACTGCGCGTCTGGCTGCCATCTCCATAAACAGTCAGATTCTCGCCGCGAAGAGCTTGCATCATAAAGTTTGAGATCACGCGGCCATCGCTGGGATGAAGCCGGGGACCATAGGTATTGAAGATCCGAACCAGATGAGTGTTGACTCCGCGCGATCGATGGTAAGCCATCACCAGCGCCTCGGCATATCGCTTCGCTTCGTCGTAGACCGAACGAGGTCCAACGGGGTTAACGTTTCCCCAGTAGTCCTCCCGCTGCGGGTGCTGATGCGGATCGCCGTAGCACTCGGACGTTGACGCATGCAAATAACCGGCGCCATACTTGGACGCGATTTCCAGCGTATTCTCAACGCCAATCGAACCGACCCTCAGAGTTTCGATAGCCAGGCGAAGATACTCGGGCGGGCTGGCTGGGGAGGCCATGTTAAACACGTAGTCCACCGCACCCGGATCAAAAGGCTGGCAGATATCGCGCTGCTCGAAATGAAAATGCTGTTCACCGGAAAGGTGAGCCAGGTTATCGAGATATCCCGTCGAGAGATTGTCGACTCCCAAAACAGAGTGGCCTTCGGCCAACAATCGATCTGTCAGGTGAGAACCAAGAAATCCTGCGGCGCCGGTCACAAGTACACGTGTCGTCATAGGTCGAAGTTCCAAATCTAATGATTAGGCGGGCGGATTGACCAGCTCGGCTACAAAAGGAGCATCCCCGAATGCCGGCTACCACTACCTTGTCATCGTGCGCGGTTTGCCTTGCTGGGCCTGGTACGCAGCGGGCCGTCCCACGCTCACATACGTGAAACCGTGATCGGCCATTTTCTGGGGGGCGTAAAGGTTCCGCCCGTCAATCACGATCGGAAAACGAACCTCCCGGTTGAGCCGGACAAGGTCGAGTGCGGCAAACTCTTTCCAGTCGGTCAGGATCAAGACAGCGTCGGCGTCCCTGGCCGCTTCGTAGACTCCCGCCGCAAAGTGAAGTTTGTCCGAATGCGGCAGGGCGTTCTTGGCGGCCTCGATGGCTGCCGGATCGTAGGCGGTAACCGTCGCGCCGGCATCCAGCAGCTTCTTGATGACGTCAATGGCCGGAGACTCTCGAATATCGTCGGTACCGCCCTTGAAGGCCAGGCCGAGAACCGCGAGCCGCTTGCCCCGCAGAGTCCAAAGCGCCGAGAGTACCTTGTTGAAGAAAATGTCCTTCTGCGTTTCGTTGATTCTCTGGACATCCTCGAGCAATCTGAAATCCACGCCCTTTTGTTGGGCAACCCAGTGGAAGGCGGCCACGTCTTTTGGAAAACACGACCCTCCATAGCCCAACCCTGCGCGCAGAAACTTGGGGCCGATGCGGCTGTCGAGGCCTACACCGGCAGCTATCTCTTCGATGTCTGCGTCTACTGCCTCAGCCAGGTTCGCCACTGCGTTGATAAAAGAAATCTTCAGTGCCAAAAACGCATTGGAGGCGTGCTTGATCATCTCCGCGCTTTGCGCCGAGGTAACCAGCAACTTAGCCGGACGGGACGCGCTGCAGTTCCCCGGTAATGCATCGGCCTGGGCGTAGTAACTGCCTCCGGTCAGCGGCTCATAGATGCGCCGAAGCAAATCGGCCGAACGCTCCGCGTTGGCGCCCACCACGATGCGATCAGGATGCAGAAAGTCGAGGATGGCCGTGCCTTCGCGCAAGAACTCGGGGTTTGACACTACGTCGAAGCTTTGCGGGGCTACGCCGTGACGGTGCAATACACGACGAACCCATTCGTTGGTGTAGACCGGCACCGTGCTCTTCTCAACAATTACCTTGTACCCGCTGACCGATCGGGCGATTTCAGAAACAACGGCCTCAACATACGAGAGATCGGCACTGCCGGTATCGCCCTGGGGAGTGCCAACGGCGATGAAAACCACTTCGCTCCGTTCGACAGCGCTACCCAGATCCGAGGTGAATTCCACGCCGTGGCCTCGATGTTTGGCCAGCAGTTCGGGAAGATGCTCTTCGTAGATGGGTACGCCGCCTTCGCGGAGGGTCTTGATCCTGTTTTCGTCGTTGTCTACGCAGATGACCCGGTGGCCCATTTCGGCAAAGCAAACTGTCACGACGAGACCCACATAGCCGGACCCGATTACACAGATTGAAACTGGTCTTGACACGTACTCAGCATTTTCATTCGGCAGATTGGACTTCAAATCACGCATCCCCTTGCTGACATAGATTCGTCGGAAATCGCTCTACTGCCAAGGCGCCTAAGGCCCCGGCACTCATTTCAACATTGCGAATCGCTCCTGCTCCTTCTAAGTAATGTTCTGTCTTCTTAGAAGGCCCCACATCTCCCTAAGCCCGGCACACGAAAACACCAAATTCCGAGTTGGCGATCCCCGAGCGAGTATAACAGCGCGCAACTCGATTCACCGGCTCCACTGACAAGCGGCATCCGATGCACTTAAGTAGCCCGGGGCGCAGGTCCTGAATCAAGTTCAACCGTCCTCGTGCTGACCCGCGCGGACCACTTGTTGAATCTCGCCGCTTAACGCGCGGGCGCCGGCACTTTCATTCTTTGCCGCCCCTTTGAGCGCATTCATTTCCTGCACAAGCTCTTCGATCCTTTGATCCAAGCTACTCATTTTAGCGCGAACCTCGCCGAGGCAATCCCCTAGCGCTTCGGATCGAAGCGATCCATTCATGAGAAGATTTACGGCGTCGCGCGTAATGTCCGAGACACTTCGGGCGCCCGTGGTCGCGCAGAGCCTCCTGAGGGCGACGTACTCCTCTTCTGAGAGACGGACGCTGATCGTGCGCGATCTCGGTTTTGGAATTGTCATTGTTAAGGGTCGAAAGCCGCACGGAGGCTTAAGGGCGCGCCTGTCACGTGGAGAGAACGTGCAAGTGGCAATGGAAGGAGAGGATTGTGATGCGGTTCGGTGTCCCGCCTGCGGGATTCAGGGCAGGCTTCGCCCCCGTCGGTCCCATACGCCTATAGAGACCTCAAGCAGACCACGCCTGAAATCCCTGTGAGGCGCTTAGCTGCTTCGCTCGGGAACAAAATAATTCCTACACCCAATGTTCCCGTGAATACCAATTTGAATGATACAAACATAGCATGCAAGTGGGGATACTACAAGAAGAATGCATTACAAATGCGATACAGCATTACAACCTCGCAGTTCGTTTTCATCTGTTTTATTTCACTACACTTATACCTTACCGTTGCCTCCCGTTAAAGTAGGACGGGTATTACACAAGCGTGCTTCTCCTGAGATACCAGGAAGCAAAGCGCACCCCAACCCCTGCTCCTGCAATCGTATGGATTTTCCCTCCGGCTGTGCTGGACCGGCTAATCGCAGAGCGCGGGCCGCCTTATGCTGAATGGCTATCTGGAGAACCTTCAGGCAAAGCTGCGCGACGCTCTTGAACGCCTACTGGTTCCTCGACCTCAGCGATGTGCGCTTGATACTGGACGCCGGAGGCGAGGACTCCCCCCCCGAGCGCCCGCGCAGTTCGCGGACATCGCAGGAAAGGCAGCGGCGACAAGCTATACTCGTTTACAAACAAAATCGGGAAACTGCATCCATGGCTGAATGAGAAGAACGGAGCAGGTCAGCACAGGTTCAAGCTACCGCCTCGGCTGACCACCGCCATGACGAACACGCGTGCAGGTTTTGCTCTCAATACTCGACCGGTTAAGAGATGCACATTCCGAGGGCAAGGTCAGACGGGAAGACATTGAAGGATAAAGCCACTGCAATTGACCAACATATCGTGTTGGCCGGACATTTTGATCCTGCAACCATGGGGCCAGCAGTCGGGGGCGACGGCGGGGCTGCATTGGCTGCAATGAGCGGCCCGCCCGGTGTCCCAATTCATCAACTCGCCACTGAATTTGCAAAACGCGGGATCAAGACCACTCTGATAGGAGGGATTAGTGGCGCCAAAGAACTGTACGTACGATCGTCCCCTCTAAGCGCGATTGTGTACTCAAAGCGTGGCAGGATCGCGTGGATTGTCGATGGTTTGCACCGGGAGCGAAATCGGATCGGCGAGTACCTTCAAGAAATCCATCCCTCCGTGGTTCACGCGCACTGGACATTCGAGGCTGCCAGGGCAGTTGCAGACTGGGATGGGCCCAAGGTGCTTACTGTACATGATGCCGCATGGGAGTGTGCCACGGTCGGCTCGGATTGGACCTGGGGCCCGTTGGCCCATGCCTCAACTGCCAGATGGCTTGTGAACACGTCGGCAATCTTCAAACGGTTCCACCATATCATCGCCGTATCGCCTTATGTTGAAACCTACCTCAGGCAAAGACACGGTTTTCGTGGAGAAATCCGAGTGATCCCCAACGCGATCCCGCCCCTGCCGGAATCCGTTCAGGTGCCCGAGACTTTTCCGAAGACCGGTTGCGTAACCTTCGGGTGCTATGGATCTCCAGGGCGCCTCAAAAACGTGGGGGCAGCTCTAAATGCATTTGTCGAAGTCCACAAGGAACTGCCGAATAGCCGCCTGCTTGTCTATGGAACAGGCTGGGAAGCTAAGGCATCCGCATATGCCCATCTGCCCATCGAGTTCCGCGGGGCCAAACAGCACTCAGTGTTCCTTAATGAACTTGGCCGCCAGGTCGATATCTGGGTCCACCCCTCCCGGATTGAGGCCCACCCTATTGCAATCTGCGAAGCAATTCAGGCTGGTTGCCCGGTAATAGCCGGTCGTGCCAGCGGGGGAGTGCCGTGGACCCTTGAAGACGGTCGAGCTGGCATATTGGTAGACATTGAGAGCCCTTCCGAAATCGCTCAAGCCATGTTGGCACTTGTTCACAATCGGGGGCGGGCGCTCGACTTGGTTACATATGGCCAGCAGATGATTCGCGAACGATGGAACCTCGATCGCATCGTGCGGATGCACCTTGATTATTATCAGGACATCGTTGACCAGGCAAAGTCCATTCGATGATACTGAACCAACGCCTCTTGAGCACCACTCCGAGGGAACTGCTTTGAGGTGTAAATAGAAACTACCGTACGGGCAAGGATAGATGACTCTGCGATCTCAGGGTTGGCAATATCGTCTGCCCGAGTGAGGCGTATTCAGTGAAGGTTATTTTCTCCCACAGTTTGCCGTTCTCTCTGGCTCATGGCGGGATACAGACTGTAATCGAGTCGCTCATGAGAGAACTGGCTTTGCTTGGCGTTGAAGTGGAACCCGAAAGATGGTGGGATTCAAGTCAGAGCTGTGATTTAATGCATTTCTTTCAGCGCCCCCCTCTCGGTAATGTCCAATTGGCTAAGCAAAAGGGCCGTAAGACCGTCATGACCGAGGTTTTCGATGTTGTCGCGTCAGAAAGCAAATATCGCCTTTTTATGCGGATGTACGCGACAAGAGCGGCCAGGGCGCTTATGCCACGTTTCGATAACAGCTTAAGTTTTTATCGCGATCTAGATGCGATGATGTACTGCGCTCCCCATGAGTGGGACGTGGTTCGGCAGATCTATCGCCTGCCGCCGGAAAAGGGACACTTTGTCCCGCATGGTCTGGAGCCACATGCCATCGAAGCACTAAAGAGAGCCCAGCCCGAAGGCGACTACCTGGTGTGCGTCGGTACAATCTGCCCGCGCAAGAATTCGGTGCTCCTCGCCACTTGCGCAAAAAAGGCCAATGTGCCAGTCGTGTTCGTCGGGAAGCCATTTTCAGACGACGATCCGTACTTTCGGCAGTTTCGCGAGCTGATCGATAATCAGTTCGTCCAATACGTTGGGTACGCCTCTGAAGAGAAGAAGTGTGAGATTCTCCGCGGTGCGCGCGGATTCGTTCTTCTCAGTGAGGGTGAGAGCGGCTGTATTTCGATCTATGAGGCCGCGGCGGCGGGATTGCCACTTCTCCTCTCAGATCTGCCCTGGGCCGCAAAAGGGTACCCCGCGTCGGACCGCTTGCACCTGGTTTCGCTCCACACGGTCAGCGAAATCGAACGCCGGCTTAAGAGCTTTTATGACACAGCCCATAGGGGACAGACCATGACCTTCCCCGTTGGCACATGGGCTGATGTCGCCAAGACGTACCTCGGCATATACGAGGCGGTGATGTCTCGCGGGTCACAGCGGTAGCACGCCTGAATCGAATAAGCGATCCTTCGCTGGCAACGCAGCACTTTTTATTTTGATGCTAAGGAGTTCAAGGTATCCATAATACGATTTCGAGAGTAGCGCAATCGTCTGACGAGAGACGCCAGAGGATCTCGAGAGGCAAGGCTCGCGCCAGGCAGTTTTCATGGAATATCTGTGCGCAGCAGACCTACACTATTTACGCGAGGATTCTAGTTAAGCCATGAGAGCGCTTGTTTATGGAATTTCCGGGCAGGATGGGGCATATTTGGCGAAGCATCTCCTGGATCACGGCTATGAGGTCTGGGGAGCGTCGCGCGACGTCGCCTCTGTGCGTTTTGACCGTCTAGAGCGTGTTGGAGTGTTGAACCGCGTTCATCTCATCTCGGCTTCTCTTGGCGATTTCCGTAGTGTATTGAGTTCCCTCGCTGTGGCCAACCCCGATGAAGTTTACAATCTGGCCGGTCAAAGTTCCGTGTCTCTTTCGTTTGAACAGCCTGTGGAGACAATGGAGAGTATCAGTACAGGCACATTGAATCTATTGGAAGCAATTCGATTCACGGGGAAGGAAAGTAAGCTCTACAATGCGGCATCAAGTGAGTGCTTTGGGGACATAGGGTGTACGGGCGCCACGGAAGAGACGCCATTTCGCCCGCGAAGCCCCTATGCTGCGGCAAAATCCGCGGCTTACTGGCTGGTATCCAATTATCGCGAGGCGTATGGTATCTTTGCGTGCAGCGGGATTTTGTTCAACCACGAGTCACCGCTCCGCGGTGAACGCTTTGTTACCCGTAAGGTCATTTCAGGTGTTGCTCGTATTCTGCGCGGAAATACTGAGAAGTTGAAACTCGGAAATATTGAGATTGTTCGAGACTGGGGCTGGGCGCCTGAATATGTGCAGGCTATGTGGTTGCTCATGCAGCATCGCACCCCAGAAGATATTGTCATCGCGACCGGCGAGAGTCACTCCCTTAGGTCATTTGTAGAATATGCATTTCAGGCTGCCGGCTTGAACTGGGAGGAGTTTGTCGATTATGACCAGTCTTTGTTGCGGCCAACGGACATCATGATGAGCTATGCCGACCCCGCAAAAGCCGCTCGCCTTCTCAATTGGAAGGCGCAGATCAAGATGAAGGAAGTAGTGAACAGAATGCTCCAGGCTGAATTAGAGTTGTCCTGACATTATTTGAACCAGCTGCTGGATAGAACGGAATGTCGTCCCCAAAAGCCACCGTTATGCTGCCACCCGTGACAAAGGACTGTTGCGTTCTCGATGCAGTTCAGGGAGAACTCCTTAGACCTTCTTGCACCGCAATAATCCACACTAATTTTTTTGATTCGATTTGTGGCTGCCCCCCCAGGGAGTCATTTGTGATGATTCCAAATGGTTTATTCGTCGCAGATCAATCGTGTCCGCCCGGGCAACACCATGGTTGACGGGTTTGGGTAGCCGGGGATAGG
>CAYQOQ010000008.1:0-56043 GCA_964419175.1 uncultured Occallatibacter sp.
GGCAGCGTCTGCAGCCACACCTGTCCCGGCCCCGTCAGCACCGCCAGAAACAACCCATCTCCGCCGAAGACCATATTCCGTATCCCAGGAACCATCGTGATCTGGAACCCCACGGAAGTTTGAAATGCACCCACATGTCCAGGATGCACCCGCAGCGTCTCGCCCGGCGCCAGGTTCTTCACAATCAGCTCGCCGCTCAACTCCAGCCAGGCCGTCCCCTGGCCTCCTACCTTCTGCAGAAGAAATCCATCGCCGCCAAAGATCCCCGCCCCCAGCGACTGTTGAAAGCCCACGCCAATCGTCACCTGCGTCGTCGCACACAAAAATCCATGCCGGTGCACCATGTACTCCGGCCCCTGACCCAGTTCCACAGGCACAATGTGCCCCGGAACCTTGGTCGCAAACGCCACCTCGCCCGGATATTGAAAGGCCCGGTACTCCGTCATGAAGATGCTGCCGCCGCCGGCCACCCGCTTCAACACCCCAAATAGCCCGCCGCCTCCGCCCATCTGCGTATGCGTGGCCATCTGGATCGAGCCCGTCATCCAAGAAAGCTCGCCACTCTCCGAATACACGCTCTCGTTGGGGTCGAGCTGCACCTCCAGCACCGGCATCGTCGTGCCCTGAATCCTGGTCTGCATAGGGAAACTCCTCCTGTCACCGACAGTGTACCTGTCCCGAGGAGCCTGCCTTGAATGAAAAGTTGAATCGCGGAGTACCGCGCAGCCTTTCTATTCCCTATTCCCTAGTCCTCTCTACCACGCCAGCAACTCGTCCCCTGAGCTCGACGACAAAAACGTGACCGGCTCCGAAACAGGCCGCAAAGAATCAGCGAAGCACTCGATACTCTCGGGACCTAGCGCCCTAGCCTGTCCCAGCGCCTGTTCGGCCTCGCGCAAAACCACCACCGGCGACCGCCCGTTGCTCGTCGCAACACCAAAGCACGCAGAGAGCCGGATCGCTTCGCCGCCTGCATGGAACGGCATGCTGAAAACATCCGTGCGCAGCCGCTCGACAAGCATCATCGCGTTGTCCGTCGCGCACCCTGGCAGCACCACCAGAAACTCGTCCTTGCCCGGCCGCCCCAGCAGGTCGTAACTGCGCAGCAAACGCGCGGTGCGGGCCACCACCTGGCACAGCAACTCGTCGCACACATGCGCACCCAGCCGCGAGTTCCAGTGGCCAAAGTCGTCAATGTCGAACAGCGCCAGGCACAATGAACTGTTCATCCGCTGCACCCGGTCGGTCTCTCGAAACAACATCGCCAGCAAGGCCTCGCGGTTATACACGCCCGTCAGCCGGTCCAGTTGAGCGTTCAACGACGCCGACTCGCGCAGCGTTTCAACCTCGTGCGCCAGCCGGTAGGTGCGCAGCACCATATCCAGCCGAAGCTGCCAGTACGCTATCTCGTCGGCGCGCAAAATCAGGTCGTCGATCACGCTCTCTGCCAGGCGATCGATCCACTCTTCTGTCACAGTGTCCGAAATCAGGACAATCGGGAACCGCTTGCCCTCAACTTCCGCTGCCGCCAGCAACTGCCCCATCGGCATTCCCGGTAGCTTCTCATCCAGCAGCGCCAGAGCCGGCAACGCCGCCCCCGTCATTGCCGCCAGCGCGGCCTCCGCCGTAAGAACCACCTCCACCCGCGCCCCCGCTGCAAAAAGAACAGGTTCGACAGCTGTCAAAAGAGAAGGCTCGGGTGAGGCGAGCAAAAAGGTGGGACGGTTGCTTGCAAGCATCCTGGTTTGTCTCCGTACAGGATGCATCGGCGCACATTAGAAAAAATTTAGAAAGCTGGAACAGATTTCTTGGCGCATACCCATCACTAACGCCCGCTGCCCCGGTACCCAAAGTACCGTGAGTGTCCTCGGAATGAAAAATGGCGCCCAATCCTAACCACGCTTCTGTGGTTGGGATTGGGCGCCAATATCCTCACTCCCAAAGAACGCGCCGTGGAATTCAAATTCACCCCACCAAAACCCGCGCATTCGCATGGACAGAAGCTAGTCGACGAAATCCACCCGCGGCGCAATCGGAATAATGCCCAGCTCGTGCCCCAAATCCAGCAGCTTGCGGATCGCCTCGCGCCCGTCCGCGCCGTAGTCCAGCGTCCGCTCGTTCACATACATGCTCACAAACCGGCTCGCCGTACGCGTATCCAGCTCGCGCGCAAACTGCATCGCGTACTCCAGCGCCTGCTCGCGATGATCCAGCGCGTGCTGGATGCTGTCCCTCAGCGCCTTCGAGATGATCTTGTGCTTCTCCGCGCCCAGCGAGCGACGAATCGCGTTCCCGCCCAGCGGCAACACCAGCCCCGTCGTCTCTTTCCACCACACGCCCAGATCCAGAACCTTGTAGAGTCCGCTGCTGGAGTAGGTGAGTTGCCCCTCGTGAATAATCAGCCCAGCATCGTAGGTCCCGGCCAGTATCGCCGGAATGATCTTGTCGAACGGCACCACTTCGGTCTTGAGCTTGGGATTGAAGATCTTCAGCGCCAGGTACGCCGTCGTCATCGTCCCCGGAACGGCGATCTTCATGCGATCCAGATCGCCAAGCTCCAGCTTGCGGCTGGAGACGATCATCGGTCCGTAGCCCTCGCCCACGCTCCCGCCGCAACCCATCAACGTGTAGTTGTCCTGCACGTACGGATACGCATGAAAGCTGATTGCGCTCACATCGAAAAACGCTTCATCCTGGGCGCGCTTGTTCAATGTCTCGATATCGCAAAGCGTGTGCGAAAACCGATAGCCCGGAACCCGGATCTTGTTGGTTGCCAATCCGTAGAACATGAAGGCGTCATCGGAATCGGGGCTATGGGCAATGGAAATATCGATCACGGCATCGGAACCAGAAGTTTCTGTTTGCTTGGTACTCACGACGAGGTATGTCCTTTCAAAACAATACAACCCTGCGGTAGAACAGAATTCTAGACGCTGCTCAAAGCTTCCGCTCCAAATCGGTCTTCTGAACGGCATCGGGGAAAACAAACGTCTCGCGCCGGTGCTGCTTGCGATGGAGCCAAATATGGCGCGCCAAGCCTGCGGCTGCAAAGAGCAGCGCTCCGAGCGACACGAGAAGGCCCATCATTAACCAGCGCATAGGAGCGAACTTACCAAGAATACCAGAGTGTGTGGGTACGCCTGCTCCCTCACACCCGCCGCAAGCTCCCCGCGAGCCACTCCAGATAAGCGTGGCTCCCCGCCTCCACCCGCAAAACCAGAAACTCCGGCGTCTCGTAGCTGTGCAGCTCGCGCAACCTCGCCTCCAGAGCCACCAGTTGATCCGCGCCCGTCTTGATCACCAGCATCGTCTCCGCCGCCGACTCCACCTCACCCTTCCAGCGGTAAATCGACTCCACGCCTGGAATCAGCGTAGCGCACGCCGCCAGCCGCTCCTCCACAACCGCCCGCCCCAGCCGACCAGCTTCCTCGCGGTCGGCCGCGGTCGTCAGAACTAGGCGCGCTTGCGGGTTGGGTTCAGGCATAAGTCACTCCCAGGCTAAGAATCACTCTGGAACCAATGTAAGCCGAATGGGTCGTCGCGGACTCCCTTTCTCAACATCTGAGCTTTGAATCAATTCCTCCGCTTGCCCAGCCCGCCCCCGTAAGGCACTATGGACTTTGGCCCCCCCCCGGCCATGGTGGAGAATAGAAAACATGAGCACAGCGATCAAGTTCGGCACCTCCGGCTGGCGCGCCATCGTCGCCGACCAATTCACCGTAGCCAATATCCGCCTGGCCGTTGCCGGCATTGCCGCCTACGTCAAGACCCAGCCCGAGCCCCACCGCGTGCTCATCGGCCGCGACCCCCGCTTTCTCGGCGAGAGCTTTGTCGCCGAAGCCGCCCAGGTCCTCACCGCTGCCGGCGTCACACCCATCGTCATTCCCGAGGCCGCGCCCACGCCCGCCATCGCTTACGCCGTCAGCCAACTCAAGACCTCCGGCGCCATCAACTTCACCGCCTCCCACAATCCCCCCGAGTACAACGGCATCAAGTTCTCCACCCACGACGGCGCCCCCGCCCTGCCCGAAGTCACCAGGCAGATTGAGACCGCCATCGCCGCGCTCCAGGCCGGCGACGCCACTATTCCAAAGTCAGAACCGCCCGCGGGCGGATTTGAAGCCGCCGACGTCAAGCCCACTTTCCTCAAACGTCTCGCCGAGCTCGTCGACCTAAAAGCCATCGCCAAGTCCGGCATCAAGGTCGTCTACGATCCCTTCTGGGGCGCGGGCCGCGGCTACAGCTCTGACATGCTTCGCGACGCCGGCGTCCCCATCGAAACCGTCCACGACTACCGCGACGTCCTCTTTGGCGGCCACGCCCCCGAGCCCGACGACCACCTCCTCGGCGACGCAAAGAGCAAAATGAAGGAGTTCGGCGCGACCATCGGCATCGCCACCGACGGAGATGCGGACCGCTTCGGTATCGTCGACGCCGACGGCGCCTTCATCCAGCCCAACTACATCATCGCCCTGCTCTTCGACTACCTGGTCGAAACCCGCGGTTGGCGCAACGGCGTCGCCAAAAGCGTTGCCACCACCAACCTCATCAACGCCCTCGCCGACTACCACAAGGTCCCGCTCTATGAGACGCCGGTCGGCTTCAAGTACATTGGCGAACTCATCATTGCCGACAAGATCGCCATCGGCGGCGAAGAGTCCGCCGGCCTCACCATCCGCGGCCATGTGCCCGAGAAAGACGGCGTCCTCGCCGGCCTGCTCGTCGCCGAAATGGTTGCCGTCCGCGGCAAGAGCCTCGGCGTCCAGCTCAACGAGCTGTTTAGCAAGGTTGGTTCCTTCTATCCCGTCCGCGAGAACTTTCGCTTGACCCCGGAGGTCAAAGCCGCGTTCACTGAGAAGTTGAAGACCGATCCAACCGAGCTCAGCGGTCGCAAGGTCACAAGTGTCGTGCGCACAGACGGCCTCAAGCTGATTCTCGAAGACGGCTCCTGGGTCTGCTATCGCCTCTCCGGCACCGAGCCGGTGGTGCGAGCCTACACCGAAGCCCGCAACCTGCACGACATGGAAGCCCTCAAAGCCGCCGCCGAAAAGTTTGTTTTGTCCTAGTGTGCTGTCTCAGAAGTTCATAACATAATTGCGGCTGTCATCCTGAGAGCGAACGGGGCCCCGCGCTCCACCCCAAAGAGCGCTTTTGCTCTTTGGGGTGGAGCGTGGGGGTGGTGAGTCGAAGGATCTGCTGTTGTTTTTCAATCAACTTCGAAGACAGGCCCTCGGGATAGACTAGTTCCCAATGCAAGACGAAATGTTCCAACCCGAACCCGCAACTCCGGACCCGGACCAGGCTCCGCTCTCCGCGCGCCAACGTGCGCTCGCCTCGGCCCGGCGCGCCTGGCGTCCGGCTGGAACCGTGGTCGCCGTGCTGCTCGCTCTGCTCCTCATGGGGCACGTCATCAACGGTAAAAACGGCATCTCCGTCTGGCGCCAGAAGAGTGTTGAGGACCGCGAACTCCAAAAACAGATCCGCAACGTGCAGCAGGAAAACGCCCAGCTCCGCCAGCAGATCGAGCGTCTCAAGTCCGACCCCGACGCCATCGAGCGCGAAGCCCGCGAAAAGCTCCACTACGCCAAGCCCGGCGAAGTCATCTACACCCTGCCCGCGCAGGCCCCGGACCAGACCCCGCCCCCCGCGCCCAGCAAATAATCGCGCCCGAGGGAAAGGACACCTGCACCATTCTTGCCGTCATCCTTCAGCGGCCGCAGCGAAGCGAGTCGATGGACCTGCGCCTGGCTCTTAAGCAAATGCACGGGAGGGCACAACTTCTCGCTGAGTGCCTTTACTACTCCCTATTCCCTATTCCCTGCCTCAAAAATCCACATGCGCCCGCACCGTGGGCACATAGATTGGCCCGCGGTCGCGGTTGTAGCCGGGATTCGCAATAAACGATCCGCCACCCATCGCATAAAGCCCCCGCCAGAGGTGCGCGTTGTAATACCACTCCACAATGTTCTCGCGCCCGTAGTTCAGCCCGCCATCGCCCAGCAGGAACCCCAGTCCCCCGTAGTGCAGATAGCTCTGGTGGTCGCGCTTGATGGCGTTCGATACAAACGCCACGCCGGCCTTGTCGCTGGGCCGGCGCCAACTGCGGCCGTTGTAGTCGCCTCCGAACAGGGCTGTCTCACCGACCTCCGTGTACGCGAACGACTCGTGCTGATCCTCATTCCAGCCGAAGCGTGCGAACAGCCGCAGGTTGTCTGTAACCTCCTGCTCGGTGTTCAGCCCAAAGCCATACTTCACTGCGCCGAAGCGCTCGGTCTGCGTAATGTCGGGGGTCGCGATCTTTCCGGAAAGATACTGCCGCACAGAGTCGCGGTAGTCGCCCATGTGTGCGTGGTTCACATAACTGAGAACGCGCACCACGCCCTGACGCTTTTGCCCCCCTGGTCTTGAATTGACCATCGCAGCCAGCAACCCCTTGCGCAACTCGAACTCCCAGTTCTGCCCGTTGGCGCGGCTGAAGGCCCAGTCGAGATCGATGCCGTTGGCTACAACGGGCATTGCCGCGATGGAGTAGCGCGCCGACCATACCCGGTCGTCGTACTCGAGTACACCGCCCACCGTATACCCGCGTGTGTCTGCCGCGTAGTCCCATGCCCCGTTGTTGTCGATCGTCCAATTGGTGAACTGCAGGTGGCTGTCCGTTCCCACGGAGTTGACGTCGAAGATGTCAGGAAGGCTTATCTTGCCCACGCGAATCTCAAACCGGCGCACCGGCACGCTTGTTGCCAGGGCAAATGGCCCGCGCTCCTGGTCCACCATCTCGTCCGTCAAACCCACAATCTGATGAATCTGGCCGCGAGAGAGGTAGGGCACCGTGCTCAGCGTGGGATTGCGCACCACATCCAGGTTCGTGATGCCGCCCAGCCCCAGCGCCTGCGAGATCCCGCGCCCGCCGGCATTCTCAAAGTCAACAATCAGGTCCGTGTTATAGCGCGTGTTGGCACGCAGTTGATAACCAAGATAAAGAGTCGCAACTTCCGACGCTTTGGTCTCGAACGTATCCCGAAGGCTGTTGGCGCCCTCATACGGCGAGTGGAAATGTCCATGCATCTGGAAGATGCTGTTCGCCTGCCCGGAAACCCAGTAGCGGCCGCTTTCCGAATGCGGAGCCATCGTCAGAATGGGATCTCCCGGCCCTGGGGTTTGCTCGGCAGAGGATTGCGGTTCAGGAGCAGCCGGAAGCTGAGCGGGCGTTTGTGCGCCGGCAAGACCAGCCGAGAGGGCCCAGGCACAGACCATGGGCGCCACCAAAGTGAAGATCGGTATGGAACGGAAGCTGGGCATAGAATAAAAGGAGGATCTATATCCCCGCTGGGTTAATACCATACTGGGGGTGGGAATTGTCGAAAACAGGAGGCGGAAGATGTCCCACCATGATAGAGAGCGGCTGAAGTTGTTGCAACGCGTGCGCAAACTGCGAGGCCAATTGGATGCCGTCGAGAAATCCTTGGGCGTGGATGAGGATTGCAGCGACCAGCTCATGCTGTTGGCTGCGGTCCGAGGCGGCGTAAATGGGCTCATGGGCGAGGTACTCGAAGATCATATCCGGTTCCATCTGGTGGACGGGGCTAAGGAGCAGATTGCCCCGGAACTCGCCGAGGACCTGATCGACCTGGTCCGAGCCTATTTGAAGTAAGTTTTTCAGCAGCCGCACCCTGCCCTGACTCCTAACTATCCTAATTTGCAGGGGCGCGCTCAGTGTGAACGTACGGTTGAATTGCTGGCCGCTACCGCATCTGATGCAACATTCCGGCTAGATCGAGCACGTGATAGACCAACATGATGCTCATCAGAATCAGGTATCCCCGCAGAACCTTCAGCGACAGGCGCACGGTTGGCGTCATTGCAATGCGGCCCAGACCCTTGCTGGAGCGCTTCTCTTCGGGCGCGTCGTCCAGCGGATGAATGACGCGGAAATATTCGGGATTGTATGAATTCTGCATCGTTGCCATAAATCACCTCGCGTTTTCAGTTGAATAGATTGGGGAGCATGACCTGCGCAGCCAGCAGCAGCGACAGGGCAAACAGGACTGCGATGATGGTCCAGTTGATGTAGTTGTTCCAGGGCCGGTTCACCCACTGCTCGCCAAGCAACTCGCGATCGTTGAGCAGCAGTTGCAGAAAGATGATGGCCGAGGGAAGAATGAGCCCCGCAAAAACCTGCACGCTGATAATCACCAGTTGCAGCGGCACGTGCGGAATCAACACAATGGCTGCTGCCGCGCCGACACACGCGATGTACGTCGCGTAGAACCCTGGCGCCTCCCACAGCTTCTTGTGCAGAGAGTGTTCCCAGCCCTTCACCTCTCCATAGGCCCAGGCGCTGGCTAGAGAGATTGCGGTCGTGCCCAGCACGGCGGCGTTGACCATGAGCAAGAGAATGCCGTTGCGGGCGAAATGCCCCAGCGTGGGCATGATCGCACCGGCAAACTGAGCAGGATCCTGAAATGTTATTCCATGCTCAAAACCGTAGTTGCCCACCAGCATCATGGCGCCCGCCACCATTACCGTGAACGTAGCCCCAATCAGCGTGTCGAGCCTTGCCCACTTCAGATCGGAGAAACGCAGCCGTTTCTCTGCCACGCAACTCTGCTGAAAGAAGAGCTGCCAGGGCGCAATCGTTGTGCCCACGATAGCAATCACCAGAAAAATCAGGCTGCTGGTGATGCCGCCCGCCGGCATCGTCGGAGCAACCGTCGCGCTGAGGACAGCTGCCCAATCGGGGTGCACCACATAGGCCAGCGCGAACCACGCCAGATCCATCAGGCAAAGCGCGATGACGATCCGCTCCCAGCGCAGATAGCTGCCCGTCACCACCATCAGCGTGAGTCCAAACGCCGATACCGGCACCGAGATGTACGGGCTCACTCCCAACGCGCTGAGCGCCAGGGAAATCGCGGCAAACTCAGTGATCAGCGTAAGAAAGTTCACAAGCAGAAGATCGAAGAGCGAAAAGTGCCCCCACCACTTGCCGAAACGCTCGTAGATCATGGCCGCGTGGCCCTTGCCGGTGGCAATGCCCAGCCGGGCAACCATTTCCTGCACAAAATAGCAGATAGGCAGCAGCACAATCAGAATCCACAGCAGATGAAGGCCATACTGCCCGCCCGCCTGCATATAGGTCGAGACCGCTCCGGCATCGTTGTCCGCCTCCATCACGATCAGGCCGGGACCGAAGACCATGAGGAAAGTGAGCAGATGCTTCTGCCAGGAGCGGCGCACCAACAGACCGGCGACAGGCGCCTCAGCTACGTCGATTTGTGCTTCTGTCATGCGCACTGGTGCATCCTCTCTGCTTCAACCAGGAAGCATGGGCTGGAACCAACATGCGCCTTCTGCCCTTTCACCCACACGCAGGCCAGCGGCTTCTTCAAATCGCCTGTAGCCACCCAAACGCAGGTGAGGCGAACAGAACTCTGGATCAAAATCAGCTTGTTCTTCATGGTTCCTCCTCGCTCAGTCCATGCATGGATGCGCGTTTCCGGCACGCAAAAGCGCAATCCGAGTGACGGCATGGTTCGATGGACTGTAAGTTCGGGAGGGTGAGTCAGCCTTGCAACACCAGCGGCTCACGCGCTCAATTCACGGGTCGTATGCTGTGAAGAGCGCGGAAAGGAATCGTCTGCAGCGTGGCTACCGGCGGTTGCCTGAGCGCTCATCGTAACACAGGAAAGAACTCCAGGTACTCGGAGGTTCTTGTGCGGATTCTTTGCTCATAGAGTGGTTTGCAACTCCTGCGCGGGTCAAAACCCGGCGTTCTTCTCTTGTACCATACCCCCGATGGGTATTGTCAACAACAAAATGACTGCTCGCCAAAAGAATTCCGCTATGGCCCGTAGATCGTCTTTCTGCGGCTGACGAGTTCCTATTTTGTTCCCGTCCCCTCCGGCTCCAGCCCCAGAAACTCCTGGAACACATCGTTCGAGAGCAGCCGTCCCCGCTCCGTAAGCCGCACCCGCCCGCCGTCAAACGCAAGCAGCCCATCGCCCGCTAGCGGGGATACAACCCGCAGCGCCGCCCCGGCCATGGCACTCCCAAACTCGCGCTCCACCGCCGCTACCTCGACCCCGGCATTCAGCCGCAACCCCAGAAACCAAGCCTCCTCGTGCTGGCTCGCCGAGGAAAGCCACGCCGTCTCGGGCTCCCGCGCCCCATCGAGAAACGCACCCAACTCGTCCGTAGTCGCCGCGCGCAGCACATACCGCATCTCCGCTTCGTTCTTTGCATCCGGCTCCGCGCGCAGCATCGACGATGCATCCAGACCCAACCCCAGATACGGCCTCCGCTGCCAATACCGCAAATTGTGCCGCGACTCAAATCCCGCCTGGCTGAAATTCGAAATCTCGTACTGCTCAATCCCCGCGACCGCCAGCCGCTCAATCGCCGTTTCATACATCCGTGCAATCGCGTCGTCCGAGGGAACCAGCCCCGCATGGTAGCGCGCCCCGCCCGCCAGCATCTCCCGCCCCAGCCGCGAGTCCTCGTCCACCTCAAGCATGTAAACGCTCGCGTGCGGAACGCCGCTCTCCACAAGCGCATTGAGCGACTCCTCCCACGATGCGAACGTCTGCTCCGCCAGCCCCGCAATCAGATCCACATTCAGATTCGTGATCCCCGCGGCGCGCAGCCGCCGCAGATCGTCCACAACAATCGCCCTGCTGTGCAAACGCCCGCTCCCATGCGCCTCGCTGTCGATAAACGACTGCACGCCCAGGCTGACGCGATTCACACCTGCTTGCGATAGCGCCGCCAGCGTATCGTCGCCAAGCTGCCCCGGTGCGCACTCGACCGTAATCTCCGCATCCTCGTCGAAATCGAACTCCGCCCGCATCGCCGCAAAAAGCCGCGTCAGCAAATCAGGAGCCAGCAGGCTCGGTGTTCCTCCGCCCAGATAAACCGTGTCCACCCGCCGCGGCAATTCCACGCCCATCTCCGCGGCCCACTTCCCCGACCCGGCTATATCCTCAACCAGCCGCTCCATATAGCGCGCATGTTCGCTCGCCGGATACACCCCCGAAGCAAAGTTGCAGTAGGTGCACTTCGACCGGCAAAAAGGGATCGAAACGTAAATACCCAGCGCGTTGTCCCGCTCAACCGTCATAGAAAGATTGTTTCATGCGTGCGCACTGCCTCCCGTCCCGCAATCTGCATCTCAACTTCATGCAATCATAGTAAGTAGGAGAACCCGCTTGAAGGCTTGGCCAGTTTTGGGCATTTCCCTAATTCAAGTCTTTTTGCTCCTCGCCCACTGGTTCCTCTATCACACCTGGATCGCCTTCCTCGATCCACCGGCGCCAGCGACGGTTCTGGCGCTGTGTGCGACGCTCTCTCTTCTCGCCTTCAGCTTCGTTGCCGCCGCGCTGCTTAGTTTCCGCTTCTCCAATCCACTGGTCTCCTTCCTCTACTGGTTCGCCGCCGTCTGGCTCGGCTTTCTCAACTACTTCTTCTGGGCAGCCTGCCTCAGTTGGCCTGTCTGGTACGCATGGCGGGTGCTGCATCTCACCGCCAACCCCGCCGCCCAGCGGCCTCTCATCGCCGGCGCTCTCGCGGCAGCCGCTTTCCTCGCGGGAACCTACGGCCTGCTCAACGCCCGCTTTATTCGTGTGCGCCGCATCCCCATTGCCCTGCCCGGCCTCCCTGCAAGCTGGCGCGGCCGACGAGCGGTGCTCCTCAGCGACCTGCACCTGGGCAGCATCAATGGAGCCGCATTCAGCCGCCGCATCGTCTCTCTCGCATCCAGTCTCGAGCCGCACATCGTCTTCATCCCCGGCGACCTCTTCGACGGAACCAAAGCCGACCTCGACAAGCTCGCCGCGCCTTTCAAAGATCTCGCCCCGCCCTTCGGCGTTTACTTCTCCACCGGCAACCACGAGGAGTTCACTGGCTCGGCGCATTATCTCGACGCCGCCACCCGCGCCGGCATGCGCGTTCTCCAGAATGAAAAAGTCTCCGTCGACGGACTCGACATCGCCGGCGTTTCTTTTGGCGACGCATCCAGCCCCATCCACCTCCGCGCCACCCTCGAACGAATGAGCCTCAGCCCAGGCGAGGCCACCATTCTCCTCAACCACATGCCCAGCCGCCTGCCTATCGTCGAGCGCGCCGGAGTCAGCTTCCAACTCTCAGGCCACACCCACGGCGGACAATTGTTCCCCTTTACCTGGCCCACCCGCCGCGTCTTCGGCAGGTTCACACATGGTCTTCACCGCTTCGGCGCGCTCCAGGTCTACACCTCCACCGGAGCCGGAACCTGGGGCCCGCCCATGCGCGTCGGCACCCATCCCGAAATCGTGTTGCTTGAGTTCCAGTAGAAGTGTTCTCATAGTTCTTACTTCCGAATTGATTCTTTGAATTGGTAAAGAGGAATACCCCATGCCGCTATCGAGCAAACGCTTTCTTGCATTCCTGGCAATGGCCACCCTACTCGCCGGCCGCGCCACCGCCGCACAACAAGCCGCCCAGCCCGCCCCCAACCTCGACTTTCCCACCGTCCTCTACGGCGCCGCCTACTACAACGAGTACTCGCCCGGTGACCAGGCCGCCCGCCTCGAAAAAGATGTAGCCCTGATGAAGGCCGCCCGTCTCAACGTGGTGCGCATGGGCGAATCCACCTGGAGCCTCTGGGAGCCCGAGGACGGCCAATTCGACTACGCCTGGATGGACCGCATCGTCGACGCCATGGGCAACGCAGGCATCAAGGTAATCCTCGGCACGCCTACCTATTCGATTCCCGCATGGATGGCTCACCAACATCCGGAAATCCTCGCGCGCTACGCCGACAGCCGCGAAACATCCTACGGACCGCGCCAGAACATGGACACCGATTCGCCCGCCTATCGCTTCTATGCAGAGCGCCTCATCCGGCACATCGTCGCCCACTACAAAGACAACCCCAACGTAATCGGCTGGCAGCTCGACAACGAAACCTCAAGCTACAACGCTGCAAACACCGACGTCTTCATCGGCTTCCAACACTACCTCGAAAAGAAATTCGTCACGCCCGAAGCGCTGAGCCAGGCCTGGTTCCTCAACTACTGGGGCGAAAATCTCCACACCTGGGAAGACCTGCCCATCCGCGACAACGCGCAAAGCACCGGCTACAAGCTGGAGTGGACGCGCTGGAGCCAGATGCGGGTTACCGACTTTCTCCGCTGGCAGGCGGCACTGGTGCGCGAGTGCGCCAGCCCCGCCCAGTTTGTCACCACCGACTTCGGCGGCATGATGCGCCACGATGTCAACGAGGAGTCAATCTCTTCCTTCCTCGACATTCCCGCCGACAACATCTATCACGCAACGCAAGATCACTACGACGGCTCGCTGCAATCCATGCAGGCAGATTTCACGCGCTCCCTCAAGCACTCCAACTTCCTCATCACCGAGACCAACGCGCAAACTACCGGCTGGAGTTCCGCGTTCCAGTTCCCGCCCTACGACGGCCAGATGCGCGAGGATGTCTACACCCATCTCTCCAACGGCGCCAACATGGTCGAATACTGGCACTGGGCATCGATCGCCGCCAATCAGGAGACATATTGGAAGGGCGTTCTGTCCCACGATCTCGAGCCCAACCGCGCCTATGCCGAGGTCAGCCGCACGGCACACGAACTTGAGAAAATTGGCCCGCATCTGGTCGGCCTGCAAATTCACAACCAGGTGGCCATTCTCTGGAGCCGCGACTCTGCCAACGCCATCGGCTTCATGCCGTTCACCTCAAATGCAACCGCCCCTTGGGCGCCCGGACAGGCCACTGCCGGCTACGACTCCCTCGTGAATCAGTTGCACAAGTCACTCTACGATCTCAACATAGGCTCGGATTTCGTCTTTCCTGAAACCGCGGACTTCTCCGCATACAAACTGCTCATTGTTCCCGCGCTCTATATTTCCGACGACGCACTCCTCCAGAAAATCTCGGACTACGTTAAGAACGGCGGCCACGTCGTAATGACATTCAAGAGCGGATTCGCAAATGAGAATTCGGCTGTGCGCTGGGTGCGCGCTCCGGGCCCCTTGCGCGAAGCCGCCGGCTTCAGCTACCAGGAGTTTTCCAATCTCGAAAAGCCTCTGCCGTTGCAAGGCGACCCCTTCCACGCCGGCGCGGACAACCGGGTCAGCTACTGGGCGGAGTTCCTCGTGCCGGAGCACGCCAAAGCCCTTGCAACCTACGACCACCCCTTCTTCGGAAAGTGGCCTGCCATTACCGAAAACAGTTTCGGCGCAGGCACGCTGCTCTACGAAGGAACCTACCTCTCCGACGCGCTGCAAACCGCCGTTCTAAAGCACGAGTTGGAGCAAATCGGGCTCGCCGGACCCGACCAGCAACTCCCTGCCGCGATCCACGTGCAGCACGGCGTAAACCGTCTCGGCAAGCGTCTGCATTACTACTTCAACTACTCCGGCGCAGAGGTCAAAGTGCACTACGCCTACGGCGCGGCAACAAATCTGCTCGACGGCAAATCCGCGGCAATAGCCGTGGATTTCACACTCGGGCCATGGGATTTAGCTATCATGGAAGAACAATAAGGAGAGATTTTCTTGAATAAAAACATTCCCCCACCCGCCCCCGGCGACGCCGCCGTCGTTCGCACTCGCCTCTCCGGCTTCGATCTCCTGCTGAATCCGCGCCTCAACAAAGGCACCGCGTTTACTGAGGCCGAGCGCGACGCCTTCGGCCTTCACGGCCTGCTGCCCCCTCACATCGGCAGCCTCGAAGATCAGCGAGAACGCCGCAAGATTGCCCTCGATAATCGCCATACCAACTTTGACAAGTACCGCCTTATGCGCGATCTGCAAGACAGCGATGAGACGCTGTTCTACTCCTTTATCGCGCACAACATTGAAGAACTGCTGCCCATCGTCTACACCCCGGCCGTAGGCGAGGGATGCCAGCGCTTCTCTGAAATCTGGCGCAGGCCCCGCGGTCTCTTCCTCAGCTACCCCAACAAGCACCGCATCGAGCAGATCCTCGCTGACCCGCGCTACGACGACATTCGCTGCATCGTCGTCAGTGACGGCGAGCGCATTCTCGGCCTCGGCGATCAGGGCGCTGGCGGCATGGGCATTCCCATTGGCAAAATGGCGCTCTACACCGCTCTCGCCGGCATCCCGCCCGAACATTGCCTGCCCATCCTGCTTGACGTCGGTACCGACAATGAGACCCACCTTAACGACCCCATCTACGTCGGCTGGGCGCACAAACGCATCCGCGGCCAGGAGTACGACGACTTTGTTGAAGCCTTCGTCTCCGCCGTCGAAAAGCGCTGGCCCCACATCCTCCTCCAGTGGGAAGACTTCGCCGGTGTCAATGCCGCGCGCCTGCTCGACCGCTACCGCGACCGCCTCTGCACATTCAACGACGACATTCAGGGAACTGCCGCCATCACCACCGCGACCCTGCTAGCCGCCGTGCACTCCACCGGCATTCCCCTGAGCCAGCAGACCATCGCCATGTTCGGCTCCGGCGCCGCCGGCATCGGCATCATCAACCTCCTCATCTCCGCCATGAAAGAAGAAGGCCTCACCGAAGAGCAGGCGCGCAAGCGCATCTATGCCTTCAATCGTTACGGCCTCCTCATCGAAGGCTGCCAGGGAATCCGTCCCGGCCAGGACGCACTCCTGCGCAAGCGCGAAGACGTTGCCGACTGGAAGCTCTCCGGCTCCGGTCCCATCTCGCTTCTCGATGTCGTGCGCAACGCCAAGGTCACCGTGCTCGCAGGCGTCTCGGCGCAAGCCGGCGCTTTCACCGAGGAAATCGTCCGCGAGATGGCCCGCCACATCGATCGCCCGGTCATCTTCCCGCTCTCCAACCCGACCTCCAATTCCGAAGCCGTGCCTGAAGATCTGCTCCGCTGGACCCAAGGCCGCGCGCTGGTCGGCACCGGCAGTCCCTTCCCGCCGGTCGAAATCAATGGCCAGTTGATCCGCATCGCGCAGATCAACAACTCCTACATCTTCCCCGGCCTTGCCCTGGGAATCCTCGTCTCCAGAGCCCGCCGCGTCACTGACAGCATGATCATGGCCGCCGCCAAAAAGCTCGCGTCCCTGTCTCCGGCGCTCACCGACAAAACCGCGGCTCTGCTGCCGCCCATCTCCGACTCCCGCAAAGTCGGCCTCCTGGTCGGTGAAGCCGTAGCTCTCCAAGCCATCGACGACGGCGTAGCCGAAGACGGCAACAAAGCAACCCTAAAAGACCGGCTCCTCGCCTACGTCTGGGAACCCGTCTACCTCCCCTACGAACGCATCTATTGAGAATGAATTACGGTCTTCACTCGAAGTAAGCCGCAACGAAATTGCGGTTGTCACGAATCTAAAAACTGAGATCCATGACAACCGCAAAACCATCCATTACCGAAAGTCCCCTTACTCCCCATCCGGCGGAACCTGCTCCAGCAGCCGCTTCCAAGTCCTCTGATTCTTCCGAAACCCCTTCTTCAAATCCTCAAGAATCCGCTCGAAATCCGCATTCGTCCGCAGATTATTCCACGCCGGATTCTTCTGGAACCACGGATAATTCTCGTTCCCTAAATAAATAGCGCGCCGCAGCCAATGCAGCGCTTCGCTCGAGTCGCCCTCGACGGCAAAGTAAGTCGCCAGCCGGTACGCCATCTCGCTATCGGCCTCTGCGCCAGCCAGCGTCTCGTCGGTCAACAGCGCAGCGCCCCGCTCCCGCTGCCCCGCCTGCACGTAGCACAACGCCAGCGTAGGCACGGCAATGCGCAGAGACGGGTCGTCGCGAATCACGCCTTCCAGAATCTCAATCGCCACATCGAGATTGCCCAGCCGCATCTGCTGATAGCCGGCTGAAGTCCTCAGTAGCGGATGCCGCGGCTCCAGCGCCAGCCCCTTTTCCAACTCGTCCCCGGCCAGCTCAATCTGGTTCTGATAGTGATACACACGCGCGCGGTGATTGTAGAGAATAGGCGCGTTCCCCGGGTTCAGCTTCAGCGCGCGGCTGAAATGCGCAAGCGCTTCCTCGTACATGCCGTCCCCGCGCAGCGCGAGGCCAGCCACCATGTGCACGTTCCAATCGTTCGCGGCGCTCGCCAGCAGGTTCGCAACCCCATGCCGCGCCGACTCCTTCTCGCCGCGCGACAGCAGCATGTAAATCCGGTAGAGATTAGCCTCCGTCGAAGCCGGGTCGAGCTTGAGCGCTTCGTCGAACGCGCGCCGCGAACGCATCACGTGAATCTGCCCGCCAAATCCATGCCGCGCATACTGCAGCTCCGCAATGCCAAGCCCTGTCCACGCCGGCGCAAACTCCGCGTCCGCTGCCGTCACGCTTGTCAGCAGCGCGTGTGCCCGATCAAGATCCGCGCGCGACCCCGTACGCACCATGAACGAGCTCAGCAGCGCCCGCCCCTGCAAATATTTTTCGCTCACCGGGCCTGGCAGCGAAGCCTCGCTCGGCGGCAAAGGCCGCCCCGACGTGCGCGGAGCCGAACGCCCTGCATCGATCTGGTCGCCCACCGCGAGCCCGTGCAGCGCCGCAAAAACCTCGTTCGAAATCTCCGTCTGCACCGCAATCAGATCCAGCGATGCAACTCGAATCGCGCCGCCCGCGCGCACGCTCTGCGAAGCCACATCCAGCAGTTGCCAGTTCAGATCGAACCCAGCCTGCGACCGCAAAAAATTCCCCGCCAGCACAAACGACACCAGCAGCTTCTGTCCCACAGCCAGCGGATCCATCGTCGCAATCGGCAGCGGCATCAGCGTACTCGATGGCCGCACCACCAGAGCTGGAATTCTCGCCAGCCGCGCCGCAATCGCATCCGCCAATGCAAATCCATAAAGCGGCGCAACCTCCGTCGCCCCGAGATTCGCGAACGGCAAAACCACCACCGAGTTCTGCGGAGCCCGATCCACCGCCGACTCGCGAAAACGCTCCGCCAGCATCGACAAAAATCCTGTGGCTCGCTTTTCCGCCTCCGGCCCCGTCGTGGGCAAATTCGCCGCTGCCTCGCCGGGAATAATGCCCGTCTCAATCTGCAGCGCCTTCATGATCGTCTTCAGCGCCTCGCGCACCTCGGCCGCCGACGCATACCGAGTCCCCGGATTCTTCTCCAGGCACGACGCAATCACGCTCTTCAACTCTGGCGAAATCTCCGGCACAATCTCGCTCAGATCGGTGGGCTCAACAAACTGAATCGCGCGAATCGCCTGAAAGTCCTCCGCGTCGGGCCGCGCAAACGGATGCCGTCCGCTCGCCAACTCGTAGAGAATCACGCCCAGCGCCCACACGTCCGACTGCACGCTCGACTGCCCGGTCACAAACTGCTCCGGCGCCATGTACCGGATCGTTCCTCCGCGCGCCGTGTAAGTCGCCGCCACCGATGCGTCCCTTGCCAGCACTGGCTTCGATGGATCGAAGTTCGCGTCCTCGGGCTGCAACCGCCGCGCCAGCCCAAAGTCGAGAATCTTCACCAGTCCGCCATCGGTCAGCATCACGTTCTGCGGCTTTAGATCGCGATGAAAGATGCCCAGCGCATGTGCGGCCTGCAGCCCGTCGGCAATCTGAATCCCCACTGAGAGCAGCAGTTGCAGGCTCGCCGGCCCGCGCGCAATCAACTGGTCCAGCGACTGCCCCGGCACATACTGCATCGCGATGTAGCCCTCGTCGCCGCTCTCGCCTACTTCGTAAATCCCGCACACGTTCGGATGCTCGATCGCCGAAGCCAGCCTCGCCTCGCGCAGCACTGTCGAACGCATCTGCTCCACGCTCAACAAACCTGCGCGCAGAATCTTCAGCACCACCGGCCGCTGAAGCTGCGTGTCGTTGGCCAGGTAGACCACCCCGCTGCCCCCGGCGCCCAAGCGGCGGATGATCTCGTAATGTTCAATCGTTTTGCGCGCCATGGCTCTTTTAAGTTTAGCGGCTCGCGCGTCAGGAACATATAAAGTCCCGCCAAACAAAAGCGGAATTCCGCCGTTCAAGCGCCGCGCCGCCCTCATGCGCCATGGGCTGAATCTGTTAACTTCGTACTGAGCATGAACGGCTTATGCAGAGTGATGACGAAAACGGGCCGGCGCGGCGCCAACCAGACCGGCGCCCAAACATCGCCCATCCGGCGCCTCCCATGCCTCTGCGCAGCCCTCTGCCTCACCCTGGCCGCGGCCGCCGCACAACAGCCCTCAAGCGATATCCAGCAGCAGCCCGGTGCGCAGGTACACACCGGAATCAACAGCGGTCTCGATACTGAAACCCGTCTCGACAACCTGCTCGCCGACCACCAGTTCCTCCGCATTGAAGGACAGTTGGACCAGTTGCCGCCCAGGTCCGCGCAGTTTTATCGCGGCATTCTCGCCAACCGCAACAACGACCTAAAAAAGTCGATCGAGTTATTAGAGCCGCTTCTCAATGAAGTAGCCGCCAGCGGCAACATCGCGCACGAAAACATCATCCGCAAAGCCCTTGCCGAGGACTACCTCCGCGAAGGCGACTGGGCCAAAGCCGCCGCCGCTTACCAGACACTAGCCTCGCGCCTGGCCGGCAAACTCAGCAGCGATGAGCAGGACGAAATCGAGATGCCGCTCAAGATGTTGCCGCTCGCCAAAGACAATCCCCCCATGACCGTCGACCCTTGCGACCCCTTTGAGTTGCAGGTCAGCAAAAATCTCCTCGGCCTCACCGACATTCCCGTCTTCGTCGACGCGCGTCCGCACACTTGGATGCTCGACCCCACCGCGCCTTTCAACCTCATCGCGCGCTCGCTGGCCAAAGAGGCAGGGCTCACGGTCACGGAAGAAGCGGTCACCATTCACACCTTGACCGGCCGCCCCATCCAGGTGCACATGACCGTCGTCCCGCGCTTCACTATTGGCGGCCAGCTCACCCTGCGCAACATGACGGCCTTCGTCTTTGAAGACGCCGATTACTTCTTCCCGCAAACCCACTACCAGGTCGAAGGAGTCCTGGGCTATCCCGCGCTCGCGGCCCTCGGCAGCCTCACCATCACCGATAACAACACCATCTACGTGCGGCCCGATAAACAAATCGCCCCCGCCGAAAAAGGCGACCAGCTCACCGGCGGCATGCGCTTCTTTCTCGATGGCGACCAGATGATTGTCGCGCTCGGTGGCGCCAACGGCCAGGAGCGCATGTTCGCCATCGATGCGGGCAGCCAGCAAACCTATCTCACCTCCCGTTATTACGACGAGCACAGCGAAGAATTCACTGGCCAGAAACTGGAACTCTACACAATCCGCGGGCAGTCAGCCCTGGCCCCCGTCCCCGCCATCGTCGCGGAAACCGTCGCTCTCACCGCCGGCCCCACAACCTTCCACGTCCACTTCATCCCCGTGCTCACGCAGACGCTCGGTTCCGCCGCCCTTGACGACATATACGGAGTCCTCGGCGTCGACGCCCTCGACCAATTAGGCAGCTACACCTTCGACTACAGAACCATGCGCTTCACCATCAAGCCAAGCGAAGCCAGGGACTGACGATTTAGCCTTCTTTCCTCAACCTACCCACACCCCCACCCCAACCGCCGCCAGCAGAATCGCCGCAGCCATCGCCTCCGGCCGCTTCCACCACACAACTCCGTTTGATCGCACGCGCAGCGAATACACCAGCCCCTTCAGTTCCTTCTCCGGCCTCGCCTTGGCGCGCAGACTCACCGCAACTGCGACCACAACGTTCACGCCCAACCCGAACACCGCCGTCCAAAAACACTGCGCGATCAATCCCGAATAGCGATGCGCCACCGCAATCCATCCCCCGTAAATTCCCCGTTGCGTATCCGCGCTCAGCGTCAACCCGTAGTGCAGCACCGCCGCAAACAGCCCCGCCACAAGTCCTGCAAACGCCCCATCGGCGCTAGCGCGCTTCGTAAACATCCCCAGCAGAAACGTCGCAACTTGCGGAGCGATTCCCAGCGAACCAACCAGCAGCAGTGCCGCCAGCGCGCCCTCGCCCGCACTCCCATGCAATTCATGAATCGCAAACGCCACGCCCACCGACAGCGCAACCCCACCCAGCGCGGCCCATCTTCCCACTGCCACCAAATCGGCGCTCTTGCCCACGCACGGCTCATACACATCGCGAGTGACAACCGCCATCAGCGCCGCCACGCTCGCCGCAAATCCGCTCATCAAACTCGCCAGCAGCGCCGCCACTCCCAGGCCAAGCAGCCCGCGCGGCAGTAGCCCCAGCAGCCCCGGCGTCGCCATGTCGTAATTCAGCCGCGTGTGTCCACCCGAATCCAGCAGCGGCTCGCCCGTCGCCGTATCCAGCCGCGCCGGAACTCGCCCGCGACCCTCCGCGGTCTCCCGCGGAACCACCGTAATCTCGTGATAGATCGCCCCATTCGCATTGCGGACCACCGTCGCGTTCTGCGGCGTTGGCAACCCAATCGCAATCGCTCCCGGAACAATCAGCAGCAGCGGCAGCGCGAGCCTCGCCGCCGCCGCAAACAGCGGAATCCGTCTCGCCGTTTCAAGATTCTTCGCCGCCATCGCCGTCTGCAGTATGCGAAAATCCGTCGTCCATCGCCCCGCGCTCAAAACAAACCCCAGCAGCAGCCCAATCGCCGCCGTAGTCATCGCTCCGCCGTGCGCCAAACCGGCTGGTGCCGCCACCGCGGCAGCAGCCTTCAGCCCGCTCCATCCACCTATGTTCTTCAGTCCAACAAGCACCATGGGCAAAAGCCCGGCAACCATCAGCACAAACTGCAGCGTCTGGTTCACCATCGCTCCAGCCAGTCCCGCAACCAGCACATACACCAGCACCGTCGCGGCAAACAGAACAACGCAAAATCCAAAAATCCCCTGCCGCGGCCAGTCATGTGCATAAAACAGCGCATCGAAAATGTGCAGCGCCTGAAACACGCGCCCCATCGCAAACAGCGAAATCCCCGCACCTGCAATCGTAGTAATCGCAAACATGCAGGCATTCAGCAGCCGCGTCTTCTGGTCGAAACGCAGCCACAGGTATTCCGGAGCCGTGCGCGCCCCCGACCCGTAGAAAAGCGGCATCATGAATACGCCCGCAAAAAGAATCGCCGGAATCGCGCCCAGCGAAAAGAACACCGCCACCCTCAGCCCGTAGCGCGCCCCCGCCGCGCCCATTGCAATCACCTCTTGCGAGCCTAGACTCGCGGCAATAAACGCCACCGCGCAGATCCACCCAGGCAGCGAGCGCCCAGCCTCAAAAAAATCCTTCCCCGTCTTGATGTTCGACCGGACTGAAAACCCAATAGCAAGTACGCAAAAGAAATAGAGCAGAATAATCAGCCAGTCAACTTGCGAGAGAATCGGCAACTCGAACTCCTCATGGGTCGATACGCCCCTCAGTCCAATGTACCCACCACCGCCCAGCCAAGTCCACGAGCGCCGTGCCCCAACCGCCCGCCCCAAAAACCGAAGGGCCCTCCAGCACAAGCCGGAAGGCCCTCAAAACAACCAGTGCACAGCGCCTACGCCTTCACCGTGCGCGAAGGCTTGTACCCCGATAACCCGTAGTAGGCCACATAGAGGTAGCCGATGATCGGAATCACAAACGCATACTGAATCCCCACCTGGTCGGCCATCCACCCAAACAGAAGCGGAATCACCGCACCACCCACGTTGCCGATCGTGATCACGCCAGAACCCTCGCTGGTCATCGGCCCCAGTTCGGCAATGCCCAGGGCAAAGATATTCGGATACATCACCGAGTTCGCAACGCCGCACAGCACCAGGCTCCAGATCGCGACCTGTCCGTCGGTGAACATCGCAACCAGCAGCAACGCCACACCCAGGAAGCCAAGAATCACCAGCAGCTTTTCCGCCTTGATCCACTTCATGATGAAGCTGCCCAGGAAGCGCCCCGCCATCATGCTCAGGTAGTAAAGCGAAAGCATCAGTCCCGCGGTTTCCACGTTGCTGATTCCCTGCTTCTCGCAGAACTTGATCGTGATAGCGGCCAGCGCGATCTCAAGCCCTACATAAAAGAAGATGCCCACCATGCCCAGCACCGTGTGCTTGTAGCTCCATATGCTGCGGCCTATTGCGTCAGTAGGCCGGAAGTCACGCGTGGCGGTAATTGCGGGCAGGTGCATGAACATGACGGTGAGGCTCAACACCAGCAGCGCGGCGGCGATGGCCATGTAAGGCCCCTGCAACATGTGCGCCGCGCTCGTCTCTGTCGCGTTCTTGCTCGTGTCCGTCAGGATGAAGTGTGCAGCAACCCAAGGCGCAACCAGAGAACCAAGCGAGTTGAACGCCTGCGCCAGGGTCAGCCGCGCCGGAGCGCTGTGCTCGGGTCCAAGAATCGAAACATACGGATTCGCCGAGGTCTGCAGAGCGCAAACACCGGCCGCCAGCACAAAGATCGCTGCCAGCGTCATCGGAAAGCTCACCATGTTGGCCGCTGGAATAAACAGCAGCGCGCCGCACACCATAATCAGCAGCGAGACCACCATCGTGCGCTTGTAGCCTACCGCCTCAATCAGCTTGGCGCTTGGAACCGAGAACACAAGATAAGCGAAGAACCAGGCCGCCGTGGCCAGCATCGCCGGCCCGTGCGTCAGTTTGAACGTGTCTTCCAGTTTGGCCACCAGCGTGTTGTTCAGGCTGGTCAAAAATCCGAAGATGCCAAAGAGGATGGTGACCGTGATGAACGGTCCAAGATAGCTCGGCGCGCTTGACGCTGCCGGACGTGTCGATTCTGTTGCCATAAGAGGTCTTCCTCCGCTTCCTTTTGAAAAAAATTGCCCGGCCAGCGCATGTTGCCCGTTGCCCATCTTCTGTGCCTCTGCCTGCGCCGCCAGGCCGCCAGCAACATTAGAGACCAGAAAAATCGCCGGAAAACTACCCAAACAACTCTAAGCATCGGGGTCAACCCGCGTCCAGCGGAAACTGGAAAGGTTTTCAACCCCCATCACCATTTACACTGAACAAGCATGATTCCCACTCTTACCTGGACCTCCGAAGGCGTTCGTTTCATCGATCAGACCAAGCTCCCCCTCGAAGAGAGCTACGTACTCGCCACCACCTACGAACAGGTGGCCGAAGTCATCGTCACCATGGTGGTCCGCGGCGCACCCGCCATCGGCGTCTCCGCCGCTTACGGCATCGCCCTCGGCGCAAAGCACACCAAAGCTAAGACAGCCGAAGAGTTCGCCCCCGAGTTCGACCGCATCTGCACCCGCCTGGCCGGAACGCGCCCCACCGCCGTCAACCTCTTCTGGGCCATCGACCGCATGAAGGGCCTCTTCGCCAATCTGCTCGCCTCCGGCGCCACCCTCGCCCAGGTTCGGGACCGCATCCTCGCCGAAGCCAACGCTATGTACGACGAAGACATCGCCGCCTGCAAAGCCATGGGCGCCTTCGGCGGCGCGCTGCTCCCTGAAGAAGGCGGTGTGCTGACCCACTGCAACGCCGGAGCCCTCGCCACCTGCGGCTACGGAACCGCCCTCGGCGTCATCCGCTCGGCCGTCGAGCAGGGCAAGCGCATCCACGTCTTCGCCGACGAAACCCGCCCCTTTCTCCAAGGCGCACGCCTCACCGCATGGGAGCTGATGGCCGACGGCATTCCCACCACCGTCATCTGCGACAACATGGCCGCCAGCCTCATGAAAGCCGGCCGCATCCAGGCCGTCGTCGTCGGTGCCGACCGCATCGCCGCCAACGGCGATGCCGCCAACAAAATCGGCACCTACAACGTCGCCATCCTGGCCAAAGAGCACGGCATCCCTTTCTACGTCGCCGCCCCCTGGTCCACCGTCGACATGGCCACCCTCACCGGCGACGCCATCCCCATCGAAGAGCGCCCGCACGTCGAAGTCACCCATCACGGCGGCAAGCAGCTCACCCCCAACGGCGTCGGCATCTGCAACCCTGCCTTCGACGTCACCCCCGCCAAATACATCACCGGCATCATCACGGAGCACGGCGTCCTGCGCGCCCCCTACACCGAATCTCTCCACCACATGGAACTGGTCGGCAGCAGATCTGTTTGAAGGCTACGGGCTTCAGCGAAGGGTACGGGCTTCACAGGCTGCGTAAAAACTCCTACGGGCGGTAGGCCGGGGATTTATCCCCGGTATAAGCACAATGGAATGAATAGGGCTTTAGCCCCTGAGGTATGCTTTTCGGGCCTTTCCTCCAAAATGAAGCCTTTTTCCGCAGTCTGTTTAGCCCGTACATGCATTCCGCAAAAGGGTCGCGGGCTTTAGCCCCTGACGGGATACCCTCTCAACCTGGCCCTTAGCCCACGGGCTGCAGTCCGCCCCAAACGCTCTACACTACCCCTGTGGAGCTTCCCCGCCCTCACCTCTTCCAACTTCGCCAGCCCTCGCTCGCGCGCGGCATCCTGCTCTCGCTCGGCGCCTTCGCGGCCAGTCTCCGCATGGCCGGCTTTCCCGTCATCGAAAACCTCCACGGCTCCCCCTGGCAGATCGCCGCCCTCCCCTTCACCTGCTGGGGAATGGTCGAAACCGCCCGCTGTCTCAGCCGCCGCTGGAGCCTCTACCATGCCGGCGTCCTCATCCTTCTCTACTCCGAACTCATGATTCTCGCCATGGTGCTGTTTCTCTGGGTTTTCCTCTAGCCCGCGAATACTCACCGCCCCACTTCCAAGCACTCCCGCGAGCCGTGTACGATGGCAGGATGCAGCCCCGCTGTCCCCCTCAGTCCAGGGGGCAGTCCTACATCGTGAACGATTGGAGAGAACGATGCTCAAAGGTTTTCGTGATTTCATTCTGCGTGGCAACGTCGTCGATCTGGCGGTCGCCTTCATCCTGGGCGCGGCCTTCAACGCCATCGTCACATCGCTCGTCAAAGACGTGTTAACCCAGTTCATCGCCGCCATCGTCGGCAAGCCCGACTTCAGCGCCGTCGTCTTCAAGGTCAACGGCACCCCCATCCTCATCGGCAACTTCCTCAATGCCACCATCTCGTTTCTCATCGTGGCGTCCGTCGTCTATTTCTTCATGGTGTTGCCCATCAACTCGCTGCTCGCCAAACTGAAGAAAGCCGAGCCCGAACCAGCTCCGACCACCAAGGTCTGCGCCGAGTGCCTCAGCGAAATCCCACTCGCCGCCAAGCGCTGCGCCCACTGCGCCCAGCCCGTCGCCTAGTTGGCGCAGGGAAATACGCCAGATCGCGTTATGCGGGTTTCACCTCCCGCATAACGCCAGCGCAATCTTTTCTGGTGTCAGCGGCTGCACAGCAATCAACCAGAGACGCAATAAGTATCAGTCGCCCACCAACTCACCGGCCCGCGAAGAGATGAAACTTCGCTATCCGATCCTCCCCTAGGGAGAGAGTGAGAATAGCCCAGGCCGGACCCGAAGCAAAGCGAAGGGGACGTCCTGGGTTAGCGGCCTTCTCTGACCTTTGCGTCCCGCAGGCACGCTGTGAAATCGTCCTCTCTCGCAAGAATCCATCGCATTCCCCGCTGCCCTTTTAGCCTCCCAGAAAAAGATCGAGACCGGCGAAGATTCGGTTACGAAACAGCGCTTGGTGTAAGCTGGCAGTTTATAGTTGCGCCGCCGATCCCGCAGTGCACTACCGGCTCCTCCATCTGCAAGGAAAGCTCATGACTCCGTACAAGCCGCTATCTTCCATTCTTCTTTTCGCCTTAATCCCCTGTCTGCTCCCAGCGCAATCTCCCTCCGTCTTCGGCTACGCCGACTTCTCCGCCCAGGCCAAAATCGAAGACCGGTTCCTCGCCGTCCCCGACGCCAAACTCGCCGGCCAGCACCTGAAGACCCTCACCGCCCGGCCCCACATGGCCGCTTCTCCCGAAGACCATGCCACCGCCGAATACGTCGCCCAAAAATTCCGCGCCGCCGGCCTCGACACTGAAATCGTTCCCTACCGCGTCCTCCTCAACGAGCCCAGAACCGTCCGCGTCGAAGCCTACGACGCCGCCGGAAAATTACTCATGTCCGGCCCCACCCGCGAGCACGTCGACAACGATCCCGGCCAGGACAATCCCCGCGTCGTCATGCCCTTCAACGGCTCCTCCGGTTCCGGCGACGTCACCGGAGAAGTCGTCTACGCCAACTACGGCCGCCTCGAAGACTTCAACCAACTCGCCGCACAGCACATCGACCTGCACGGCAAAATCGTCCTCGCCCGCTATGGCTCCAACTTCCGCGGCGTCAAAGTCTTTCTCGCCGAACAGCGCGGCGCCATCGGCGTTCTTCTCTACTCAGACCCCCAGGACGACGGCTTCTCCAAAGGCGACGCCTACCCCCTCGGCCCCTGGCGTCCCGAGACCGCCGTGCAGCGCGGCTCCGTCCAATACCTCTTCCGGTACGCCGGCGATCCGGAAACCCCCGGCATCGCCTCCACACTCGACCTGCCCGACTCAGCCCGTATCAAAAACTACATCGGCCCACAGGGCAACCAGCCCGGCATCATCTCCATCCCTCTCAGCTATCACGACGCCGAGCCCATCCTCCAGGCTCTCAAAGGCCCTGAAGTTCCCCAGCCCGCCTGGCAAGGCGCGCTTCCCTTCCACTATCACACCGGCCCCGGCGGCGTACGCGTCCACCTCGTCTCCGATCAGGACTATCAGCGCCGCATCATCTGGGACGTCATCGGCAAAGTCAAAGGCTCCACCTGGCCCGACGAGTGGGTCATCGCCGGCAATCACCGCGACGCCTGGGTCTACGGCGCGGTCGACCCCTCCAGCGGCACCGCCGCCATGCTCGAATCCGTCCACGGCATCGGCGCTCTCCTCAAGCAGGGCTGGCGCCCCAAGCGCACCATCGTCTTCTGCAGTTGGGACGCCGAAGAACAAGGCATGATCGGCTCAACCGAGTGGGTCGAGCAGCACGCCAAGGCTCTCGATCGCGCCGTCGCCTACTTCAACGTCGACGTCGCCGTCGCGGGCATCGACTTTGAAGCCTCCGCCGTGCCCTCGCTCAAGGAATTCGTCCGCGCCGTCACCCGCTCAGTCCCCAGCCCCCTCGGCGGAACCGTCTACCAGCAATGGCGTGCCAAGCACCCCAGCGCCCAGGACCAGCCCCCCTCCAATCCGCAGCCCGCCGGCGGAGCCTTCCAGACCAATGGAGCCTCCCAGCCCAATATTGAAGTCCAACTCGGCGTCCTAGGCTCCGGCTCCGACTTCACCCCATTCCTCCAGCACATCGGCGTGCCCTCGACAGACGTCAGCTCCGGCGGCCCCTACGGCGTCTACCACTCCACCTTCGACGACTACGCCTGGTACATCCAGAACGCCGACCCCCACTTCGTCTATCTCCAGGAAATCGCCCGCGTCCTCGGCCTTGAAGCCCTCCGCATGGCCGACACCGACGCCCTGCCCTACGACTACGTCACCTACGCCCGCGAGATCTCCACCTACATCGACGCAGCCAGGAAAAAAGCCGCTGACGCACGCTTAAACTCCCTCAATTTCGCGCCTGCTGAAGCCGCTGCCACCCGCCTCGCCGCAGCCGCCCGCAAAGCCCAGGCCCCGCAAGCCGCCGCCGCCGGCAACCTACCCCACCTCAACCTCGCCCTCCGCCAGGTCGAAACCGCCTTTCTCTCCCCCGCCGGCCTGCCTGATCGCCCCTGGTATCGCCACACCATCTACGCCCCCGGCGAGTTCACCGGCTACTCCGCCGTAGTCATCCCCGGCGTCAACGAAGCCATCGACGCCCGTAACCCCAACCTCGCCGCCGCCCAATTAGCCGTCCTAACCGAAGCCCTCAACCGCGCTGCCTCCACCCTCGACTCCGCCCACTAACGAAACGCACCTGCTCCCTGAAGTCCACCTCGCAAATCGCGCCGGGTGCCCCAGGTCCCGCTTTTGGGACCTGGGATCGATATCGAACGAACCTCTCTTCTCCCCCTCATCTTCCCCCAAAAACAGCCGATTCCCCTTGTAGCGCCCATACTCCGAATTCCGCGCCCAAGGATCTCCGCCATGATCGATTTCCTGATCGGCCTAGCTTATGTCGCCATCGTAGTTTCTCCCGCCATCCTGGCCTCCGTCCAAATCGCAAAACCCCATAGCGGCGACCTCTGAAACCTGCTTCAGCATGAAAACCGGCTTCAGCATGAAGCGTAAGGGCTTCAGCATGAAGGGTACGGGCTTCAGCCCGTACATATCCGCGGCAATATGAATGCGGGCTTTACAGGCTGCGGAAAAACTCCTCCCGGTGAAGGGTACGGGTTTTAGCCCGTACATAAACCCTGCAAAATGAGTTGGGCTTTAGCCCCTGAGGGATGCTTTTCGGCTCCTTTGTTCCAAATCTTGCCTTTTTCCGCAGCCTCTTCAGCCCCCGAGGGAATGCCCCCTGAAAACCACCCCGCCACGGTTGACCCCGGACGCGTACCCTCGTATCGTTAAAGGTGCGTATGAAAATTCCCCAAAACACCTTGCGGATCGGGATTGCGGCTGCCGTGATAGTGGGCACCATTGCGTGGCTCGCCTTCACCGGCTACGGAGCCAACAAGAGCTACTACGTCACCATCGCCGAACTCGGCAACATGGGCGACAAGGCCTATCACAGCCAGTTGCGCGTCGAGGGCTTCGTCCAGCCCGGCTCCATCGAGCAATCTGGAACCAACGTCACCTTCGTCCTCAACGAGTTTGAAAGCCACTCCCCCAAAGCCCCCCAGGGCCGCCTGCTCAAGGTCATTTACAAGGGCGCCGAGCCGCCTCCAGACACCTTCAAAGACGATTCACAAGCCCTCGCCCAAGGCACCTACGGCCGCGATGGCGAGTTTCACGCCACCGTCCTCCAGGCCAAGTGCGCCAGCAAGTACGCGCCCGCCCAGCCCGGTGCCGCGCCTGCCAACGGCGCCCCTGCCGCCAAGCCAGCCACGGCCTCCGCCGCGGTTCCACCCGCCAACCAGACCGCCGCCGCAAACTGAAAGCATGACCGCAATCTCTTCTGAGGCCGACTCAACTTCTCCCAGCGCGCGTCTCGATCAGGTTTCCAAACTCTTCGGAAGCTTTGCCGCCCTGCGCCAGGTCTCAGTTGATCTCCAGCCAGGCCGCTGCTACGTCCTCATCGGCGAAAACGGCGCCGGCAAATCCACCCTGCTCCGCGTCCTCGCCGGTCTCCTCCGTCCCAGCTTCGGCACCGTCCGCGTCTTCGGCAACTTCGAACCCCACGACGCCCGCGCCCGCATCGGCTACATGAGCCATGCGCCCATGCTCTACGACGAGCTAACCGCCCAGGAAAACCTAGCCTACTTCGCCAAGCTCTACCCCGGCCGCCCCTGCCTTTCCCCGGCTGAAGCCCTGCGCCAGGTCGGCCTCGATCCCGATCTGCCCCGCCCCCTCGGCCAGTACTCGCAGGGAATGCGCCAGCGCACCTCGCTCGCCCGTGTCCTGCTCCCCGTCCCCGAGCTGCTTCTGCTCGACGAGCCCTTCTCCAACATGGACGTAGAAAGCGTCAGCCAGATGGTGCAGCTCCTCGCCGGCTTCCGCCAGAGCAACCGCACCATCGTCCTCACCACCCACCAGCGCGAACACGCCGCCCCCATCGCCGACTTCGTCCTCGCCCTCCACGCCGGCCGCGTAGCCTCCTTCGAGCCTGGGAGCCCCACGCTATGAAGACCAACGGCGCACGCTTCCTTGAATCCCTCGGCATCCCCTTCGAACTCCGCGACTACGAAGTCGACCCCGAAGACCTCTCCGCCACCACCGTCGCCAAAAAAGTCGGCATGCCCCCCGAGCAAGTCTTCAAAACGCTCCTCACCACCGGCGGCCCCGGCTCGTATGTTTTCGCCGTAATCCCCGGCGATGCCGAACTCGACTTCAAAAAGCTCGCCCGCGCCGCCGGCCTCCGCAAGGCCGAGATGGTTCCCCTCAAAGAAGTCCAACCCCTCACCGGCTACATCCGCGGCGGCGTCACCGTCTTCGGTGCAAAAAAGCCCTACCCCGTCTTCGCCGACGAAACCATCATCCTCTTCGACCAGATCAGCGTCTCCGCCGGGGCACGCGGAACCCAATTGCTCCTCGCCCCCGACGACTACCTCCGCGCCGCCGAAGCCCAAACCGCCGACCTCACCAAAGACTTCCAGCCAGCGGACTCGCCGGTCGCCCCACTTTCGACGGGTGCCCCATCCATGCGCCATCCTTTCGGCGCATGGGTGGGAGAGCATGAAGCCAATCACCCCACAACCTCACGGGCCACCACCTCACGGGGCAAAAAGCCATGACCAGCGCCCTCTGGACCCATCTCGTCAAAGACCTCCGCATCGAGTGGCGCTCGCGCGAAGCCGTCAACTCCATGCTCTTCTTCGCCCTCTTAGTCGTCGTCCTCTTCTCGCTCGCCTTCTCCCCCCGCGGAGCCTTCTCGCAGGAGATCTCCGGCGGCGTCATCTGTGTCGCCACCCTGTTCGCCTCCATGAGCGCCCTCAACCAGGCCTGGGCCCGCGAAATCCGCCATCAGGTCCTCGACGCGCAGCGCATGGCCCCCACCTCCGGCGCCCAACTCTTCCTCGCCAAGGTCCTCGCCAACTTCCTTTTCGTCTCCATCGTCCAACTGGTCCTTGCCCCCGTCTTCCTTGTCTTCTACAACCTTCACGTTCAAGGTCAGGCTTGGCAACTGGCGCTTGTCCTCCCCCTCGGCACCTGGGCCCTGGTCGCCAACGGAACCTTCTTCGCCGCTCTCTCCATCCGCAGCCGCAACCGCGAACTCCTTCTCCCCCTCATCCTCTTCCCCATCTTCATGCCCGCCCTTCTCGCCATGGTCCTCGCCACCGGCTCCATCCTCACCGGCGACAGCGACCCCACCCTCTGGATCAAGCTCCTCCTCGGCTACGACATCATCTTCACAACCGTAAGCCTCCTCCTATTCGACGTAGTCCTCCACGCCGAATAAGCCGTCAGCCGCACGGGCAAGCGCACGAACGAATTATGTTGGATGAATATTACGTTGGATGAATATCAAGATAGCTCTGACATACTCTCAACTCGCCGATCAGCCGCTTGTTTTGTAACAGTCGTCCATCGGCGAAACCGACCCACGGGGAATGAAACTGTGCCCCATTCATCGCGCTTTTTGCGATGAGTGGGATCACATACATCTCGTTGAACTTGCGACCTTGTTTTTTATCAGGGCGCGACTTCACAGGCTGCGGAAAAACTTGTATTTGGAGCAAACCTCAAAGCTTTGTAACAGGGCACGACTTCAGTCGTGCCGCAAATAGCTGAAAAATAGTGTTGGGCTTTAGCCCCTGAGGATGTCTTTACTTCTGAAATTGGTACTAGAATCGACCCATGCCCACATGTTTCGTGATTCAGCCATTTGACGCTGACAAATTTGACAAGCGATTCGAGCAGGTATTCAAGCCTGCAATTATTGTGGCTGGCCTCGATCCGTATCGCGTAGATCAAGATCCACACGTAGACATTCCCATCGATGGGATTGAGAGTGGAATTCGTTCTGCCAGCATCTGCCTCGCTGACATTACCACCGACAACCCGAACGTCTGGTATGAGTTGGGCTACGCTTTTTGCAGCCGGAACGCCGGTGGTCATGGTTTGTTCAAGCGAACGCGTGAGCAAGAAATATCCCTTCGATATTCAACATCGCTCGATCATTCCCTACACGGTTGATGCGCCTGGGGACTACGAAAGTCTGAAGAATAAGATCGTCGAGAAGATTAAAGCGCAACTTGAGCGAGGAGCAACTCTACGCCAAATCGCTGAGACAGAGCAGGTAGCTCCAGTGGCAGGTCTGAGCCAACCTGAATTGACCGTACTGGCCGTGTTAGCCGGTGAAGTTGGCGTGCCCGATGGGAAAGCGGCTGTCTTTTCCGTACAGAATAACGCCGAGCGCGCGAGCCTAACCAAGATTGGATTCGCACTTGGATTGAGGCGATTGGTGGAGAAATCATTCGTGGAGGCGACCTCGTACACTGATCAGAACGAGTATGAAATAGACGCTCTGAAGATCACAAATGCCGGATGGGATTGGATCGACGCCAATGAGGAACGGTTTGTTCTTCGCCGACTGTCTAAAGCCGAGTTAGACGCCCTAACTGCGGAAATCACCGACGACGATATTCCTTTTTAGCTCGCTTCCCGCAGCGAATCCTTCAACAAAATTAGACACTGTTACCAATCCACCCTTACTCCCCCGCCGCCCGAACCATCGCCGCCAGACTCCGCTCCACATCCTCCGCGCTCGTAGCCCAGCTAGACACGCTGATCCGCATCGCCGTCTTCCCTTGCCACACCGTCGACCCGCACCAGCACGTCCCATCCGCCTGAATCCGCGCAATCGTCCGCAGCGTCTTCTCCGCCGACCCAAAATCCACCAACACCTGGTTAATCACCACGTCATTCAGCACGGCGTACCCTGCCTCTCTCAGCCCCTCGGCAAACCGCCGCGCATGACGCGAAGTCCGTTCCACAATCGCCGCCATCCCCGCGCGCCCCAGCGACCGCAGCCCCGCCCACAGCTCCACCCCGCGCGCCCGCCGCGACAGTTCCGGATTGTAGTCCGAAGGCTCGCGATGTTCCCCCAGCGCCAGGTATGAAGCCCGTATGGCCATCGCCGCCCGCAGCGCCCGCGGCGCCCGCACCAGCGCAATCCCGCAGTCGTAGCCGATATTCGGCCACTTGTGCCCATCCGTTGCCCACGAGTCCGCCAGCGCAAATCCCTCGGTCAGCCCCCGGTACTCAGGCGAAGTCGCAGCCCACAGCCCGAACGCCCCGTCCACATGGACCCACGCGCCCTGCTCTTTCGCTCGCGGAACAATCTCCGCCGCCGGATCGAAGGCCCCCGTATTCACATTCCCCGCCTGCACGCAAAGAATCGTCCGCTCGTCGAGCTGCGGCACGGCATCGGCCCTCATCCGCCCCTGCCCGTCCACCGGAACCCGCACCACGCGCTTCCGTCCCAGCCCCAGCAATCCCAGCGCCTTCAGAACCGACGCATGCACCTCGTTGCCAACCACGACTGTAATCGGCGGCGCTCCCAGCAATCCGTCCGCTTCCACGTCCCATCCCGCGCGCGCAAACACCGTATGCCGCGCCGCCGCCAGCGCCGTCAGGTTCGCCATCGTCGCGCCGGTCACAACCGCCCCGCCCGTTCCCTCCGGCAACCCCAGCAACTCCCGCGTCCACTCCAGAGCAATCTCTTCCAGCACGATCGCCGTCGGCGACTGCACATAAAACGCCGCATTCTGGTCCCACGCGCTCACCAGCCAACTCGCCGCCAGCGCCGCCGGCAAACACCCGCCGTTCACAAATCCAAAGTTCCGCCCGGCAGTCTTCGCCACCGTCGCCGGCGACCCAAACTCCGCAAGCAATTCGAGAACCGTCTCTGCATCCGTCGCCCCCTCTGGCAGCGGCTCGCGCAGCCGGTTGAGCGCCGCAACCGACTCCGCCCGCGGCGCAACCGAACGCTCGTCTTCCCCGTCCAGGTAGTCGATCGCGTGGCGCGCCGCATCGGTCAACAGCTTCGCGCGTGGGTTGGAATTGGAGGGATCGGAAGCAGAAAAATCAGGCGTTTTTAAGTGATCAAAAGAATCCATAGGACTACTCCCAAGTCTAGCATCGGCCCTCTTTCCCGCCCGTCTTTAGGGCGATGGCTCCGCTTGCAGGGTACGGCCTTTAATTCGCAGTGTACGGGCCTCAGTTTGAAAGGTGCGGGCTTCCGGTGAAAAGCGCGGGATTCCGGTGAAGGGTACGGGCTTTAGCCCCCGAAGGAATGCGCATTCATCTGCCCCATTGCCCGCCCCCGCCGCCCCCCGCCGTCGTACACTGGAAAGGTTCCACAGGATTCCCCAATGAAAAAATCTGTCATCGGCCTCTACATCGCCGTCACCCTTGCGCTCATGGTCTGGGGCTTCTACCAGGCCATCTATGTCGCGCCCAACGACGCCATGCAGGGCGAAATCTTCCGCATCATCTACTACCACGTCCCCTCGGCCACCGTAGCCTTCCTCTTCTTCGCCATCTCGCTTCTCGGCTCCCTCGGCTTCCTCGCTTGGCGCCGCAGCCGTCCAGACTGGGCGCAAATCTCCGACGCCTGGGCCGTCGCCGGAGCCGAAGTCGGCGTCGTCTTCTGCACCGTCGTCCTCACCACCGGCCCCCTCTGGGGACGCCGCGCCTGGGGCATCTGGTGGACCTGGGACGCCCGCCTCACCACCACCCTCGTTCTCTGGCTCATCTACGTCAGCTACCTGCTGCTCCGCCGCTTTGCCGCCGGCCCCCAGATGCAAACCCTCGCCGCTGTCCTCGGCATCTTCGGCGCACTCGACGTCCCCATCGTCTACATGTCCAACCGCTGGTGGCGCACCCAGCACCCCGCCCCCGTCTTCGGCGGCGACTCCGGTTCCGGCATGGCTCCCTCCATGGTCGGCGCATTCCTCTGGAACATGCTCGCCTGGCTCCTCTGGGGCCTCCTCATCCTTGGCCTCCGTTACCGCGTCGAACGCCAGCAGCAGAAGATCGCCGCCCGCGAAGCCCAGCAAGCCCTCAACGCCTGACCCAACCCCAGCTTCTAAAAAAAGGACCGCCATGCAAACCGCTGCCCAACTCGACCACCAATTCCTCATCGCCGCCTACATCGTCACCTGGACCATCCAACTCGGCTATCTCGCCCACCTCGGCCTCAAGTGGCGCGCCCAAAAACGCGACGCTGCCCGCACCGCCCCCAGTCCCCGTTAGCACGCACTCATCCGGCACGTCCCTTGGGTGCGGTTGTCTTAGAGACCCTTAAACAACCGGCGCAATAGCTCACCGTTTCTCCAAAAAAAAGAAACAAGAATCTGTCGATTTCCCCGCCTCCGCGGGAAATACACCCCCTCTCCCACCAGAGAGGCTAAGGTAACCGCCATCACATCCCCCCGGCAATACATCCCATAGACTTCCCCAAGTACAAATAATTAGGCATAAATAGGTGATTCATTCAAGATTGAGTCTCCCTGGTTTGTTGCCACTCCACAGTCTAGTTACCACTTCGGTGGGAGAAGAAATGCCACAGCCCTGCCTCATGGTCGAGCCTTAGTGGTATTCAAGATTTCTCCAATCCCATCAATGATTCTCTTGTGCCCGGATTGCAAGAACATTGGCAAGGAGAAGTTCCATGCATGACCTTTTGATCGCCCTGGCTTTTATTGGGATGGTTGTTGCTCCTGCCGTTGTCGCGGCCACAACCGACATCAACCTTCCAGATAAAACCGAATAGAGCATGTTCGGAATTGCTGTAAACCGAAGACATCCACTCAAGTGGCTTTTTCATCAAGAAAAAGCCACTTTTCCATACACTCAAAATGTCTATACTGATTCCGAAAATACGCTAGATACAGCAGCCTGCCCACCACCTCGCCCCAAACTCGCTCGTCTTCCCGCTCTGTTCGCGCGGCAACACCGGTTCGCGCGGGCCCGAGCCTCACGTACCTCATTGCTCTCAGCACTCCCAGCAGCTAAACTTGGGGTTTGGGAGTCAACCATGTTGGTCGTTATGAAAGCCCAGGCCACCCCGGAACAAATCCAGGCCGTCTGCGAACACATTGAGCAATTGGGTTTCCGCGCCCATCCCCTGCCCGGAGCCCAGCGCACCGCCATCGGCATCACCGGCAACCAGGGTGCCGTCGACCGCGGCAACCTTGAAGAGCTCTCTGGTGTCGCCGAAGTCATCCGCGTCTCCAAGCCCTACAAGCTCGCCAGTCGCGACGTCAAAGAAGATGACACCGTCATCGCCTTCCCCGGTACCGATGCCACCATCGGCGGCCGCAACCTCGCCATCATCGCCGGCCCCTGCTCCATCGAATCCCGAGAGCAGGCTTTCGCCATCGCCGAACAGGTCGCCTCCTCCGGCGCGCAGTTCTTCCGCGGCGGGGCCTTCAAGCCACGCACCTCGCCCTACGCCTTCCAGGGCATGGGCCTTGACGCCCTCCGCATCATGGCAGAAATCCGCGACCGATTCGGCCTCCGCATCGTCACCGAAGCCCTCGACAGTCAGTCCCTGGAACTGGTTGCCGAGTGGGCCGACGTCATCCAGATCGGCGCCCGCAACATGCAAAACTTTTCCCTGCTCAAGCAGGCCGGCCGCCTCCGCAAGCCGGTCCTCCTCAAGCGCGGCCTCAGCGCCACTCTTGAAGAGTTCCTCATGTCCGCCGAGTACGTCATGAGCGAAGGCAACTACCAGGTCATCCTCTGCGAGCGCGGCGTCCGCACCTTCTCTGACCACGCCCGCAACACCCTCGATCTCAGCGTCGTTCCTGCCGCCCAGCGCCTCAGCCACCTGCCCATCCTGGTCGACCCCAGCCACGGCACTGGCCGCCGCGACAGTGTGCTCCCCATGGCCCGGGCCAGCATCGCCTGCGGAGCTGACGGCATCATCGTCGAAGTCCATCATCAGCCGGAAAAAGCCCTCTCCGACGGCCCTCAATCCATCTACCCCGCCCAGTTCGCCCAGATGATGAATGAGATCGAGCAGATTGCCCCCATCGTCGGCCGCACCCTCCCCCGCGGCATCCACGTGAACGTCACCGCCGGATAAACGAGCCCTTTTAAAGCCCACTTCGCATGAACTCCGGGTGCCCCATCCAAACCGCGTCCTTTGCGGTTTGGGTGGGATCGCAAAACACTCAACCCGCCAGCTTTTCTATTCCCTATTCCCTATTGATCCGGCAAATAAATACCAACAATGTTCGGGTGCCCCATCCTCGCCACGTCTTTGTTTTTGTGGCTAGGATGGGGGTAGTACGAAGACAGTATTTATTTGCCGGATCTATAGTCCCTAGTCCTCCCATTTATGATTGCTGGCAAGGCAAATTAAATTGAAAACCCGCACGATCGTCCTCAACTCGACCCTGCTCGCCCTCGCCCTCTCCGGCTGCCGCCCCCACGATTTCCCCCAGTACCAGCCCAACGATCGCGAATACGTCTACGTCACCAACGGCGGCAGCGGCACCGTCACCGTCCTCGACGTCGTCAACATGCGCCTCGACCGCGAACTGCCCGTCGGCCCCAACCCCGTTGCCGTCGCCGCCAGCCCCACCCGAAACGAAGTCTACGTGGTCAACTCCGGCGCACCCACCGGCCAGGGTTCCCTCTCCGTCATCAACGCTGAAAACAACTCCGTAGCCGCTTCCATTCCCCTCCAAAAGCAGCCCGTCTCAATCGACATCGACCCCGACGGCAAGCTCGCCTACATCGCCAACTCCGGTTCAAACTCCATCTCCGTCGTCGATCTCGCCAACCGCCGCGAAACCGCCCAGGTCGGCGCAGGCGAGGAGCCTGTCGCTGTGCGACTCTCCCCCGACGGCAAAACCCTCGCCGTCGCCAATCGAAAAGGCAACTCCCTCAGCCTCATCGATCCCGTCAGTCTCACCGTGCGCTCGGTCTTCGCCGGCTGCCCCGGCGCCTCCGGCGTCGTCATGCTCCCCGATTCCTCAAAAGCTATCGTGAACTGCTCAACCGGCCACCAGGTCATGGCCGTCCTGCTCGCCAAGGCCAGCAAACCCGCCTCTCCGCAATCCGGTGGAAGCCAGGCAACGCCGGCCACCCCCGACCGCATTGAAGCCCTCCTGGATGTAGGCCACAACCCGCTCCAACTGGCCCTCAAGCCCGACGGCGGAGAAGTCTTCGTCATCAACGCGCAGAGCAACTCCATCTCCGAAATCATCACCGGAACCGACGACGTACAGGGCGCCTACATGATGGGCGACAACCCCGTCACGGGTCTGGTCTCCCGCGACAATGCCCTGCTCTACGTCGCCAATCTCCACTCCCAGAACGTCATCGTCTACTCCATCGACGACGGCCGCCGCGCTGGCGCAGTGCATGTCGGTGACGGCCCCTCCGCCCTCGCCTTCTCCGCCGCCGGCCACTTGCTCTTTGTCGTCGACTCCCATTCTGCCGATGTAGCCGTAGTCCGCACCGCCTCCAACTCCCTCTTCACCCTGCTCCCCGCCGGCCGCTCCCCCAACGCCATCGCCGACAAAGCCTTCAAACTCCCTTAGAGCTTTTTTGCATGATGAATATCAAGATAGCTCCGGCATAATCGCTGATCAGTCCCTTGCTTTGTAACAGGGCACGACTTTAGTCGGGCCGATTGCAAGCAAGATGAGCGATGGGGCTTTACAGGCTGCGGAAAAACTCATCCTTGGCGCAAAATCTCAAGGCTTTGTAACAGGGCACGACTTTAGTCGGGCCGAAAATGTCCCAAAATGAACGAGGGCTTTAGCCCCTGCAAAATTCCCCTTCGCCCAAAAATCAAAATCAACCCTTTTTCCGCAGCCTCTAAAGCCCACCCCATCAAAAAGTGGGCTCTTGCGGCCCGGCTAAAGCCGTGCCCTGTTATAGAACCGCGTCCGTTTTGTACCTTCGGCCGCGAGGCCGGAGCTAGCTTGATATTCATCTTTTACATTTGGTGTAGACCGGTTTTGAAAGGGCACGGCTTTAGCCGTGCCGCAAAACACCAATAAAATCAACGGGCTTTAGCCCCTGAGGGAAAGCCCATCGGTCTACACCATTTCCGAATCTGCTCTAGCTATCATGTAAACACTTGATAAATAAGAGGCTTGTCATCCTGAGCGAACGGACCCCCAAGCGTTTTTCAGCTTGGGGGTGGTGAGTCGAAAGTCGCCAGCTAGCGTCTTCAGCTCATTTTTTGCCGTTATTCTTGAACACTCTGCCCGCCCTATATGTCGATACGGCATAGCTCTGCTCCCGGAGGGAGCCCTGGGAAATAGCCCAGGATGAAGCGCAGCGCAATCCTGGGAATGCCGCCCATCAGATTCAATAAGCCCTGTAGGGGCGACCGAATTCCCTCAAAGTACCTCCGAACGAAGCCCCCACCCTCTTGCCGAAAATTACCCCCCACCGGCGCATAATGATCTTGAGCTTACATATGCCCGCAGCAGCGGCCGGATCGCGCCCACGAAGGGAGCAGGAGGCTTTCAGCCCCCTGAAAGAAGCCCCAAAAATCATCGGGGCCTTCACAGGCTGCGGAAAAACTCGTATTTGGAGCAAATCCTCAAGGCTTTGTAACAGGGCACGACTTTAGTCGGGCCGCAAATGCCGCAAAATCAACGTGGGCTTCAGCCCCTGCAAAACTCGTCTTCGCCCAAAAATCAAAATCAACCCTTTTTCCGCAGCCTGTTCAGGCCCGGACTCGGGAAATTCCACGCGGCATCCGGCGCACGAGCCCCAAAAACGGCCCTATTCGGGGCTAAGAAGGGCTGGACCCCCCTCCCCCTCCCCGTCAATTGCCCTGATTATGGTGCACATGAATTATTAACTACATCAATATCAATAATATACAAAGGCGCAACTAGTAACCAACTAGTAACCGCGCCTGCGAAAAACAACGGTTTTTCGTCGATTTCTTGAGCCTGATCACCCCTTTTTGCCCCAAGAAACCCGGTTTCTCAGACTCCGCGTTATTTCCTCGTCTGTCCCCACCGCGCCACGCTGAACTGCGCCCCAGCAAACAAAATCAGCCCCGACGTATAAGCCCAGAACAGCAACCCGACCGAAACAAAAAATGGCCCATACAGCGCCTTCAGGTCCAGGTGCGGCAGCAGGGCCACATACAGATAGCGCGCCACCAACCAGATGATGCCGGTGTAGATCGATGTGTTCAGAACCGACCGCCAGGGAACCTTGCGATTGGGCAACAGCCAGTAAATCGAGAAGAAAAACAGGATCGAAGCCACGCCCGTGCTTGCCGCCAGCAAAACAGAGCTGATGCTCCGGTAGACGAAGTTGTCGATGTGGTGAAAGAACACCGCAGTTAGCACGTCGCGGGCAATCGCATTCAACGCAATGCTGCTCATGCCCAGCACCACCATCACGATCGCCAATCCAAAAGCCACCACTTGATTGGCCAGGTAGTTGCGGCTCTTCGCCACGCCCCACGCCTGGTTCAGCGCAACTTCCAGAGGCAGAAAAATCCCTGTGCAGGCAATCAGAATCATCAGCAGCGAAAAGAACTGCACGCCCTGGCGCGCCGACGCCGCATCCAGGCTGTTCGCCACCCAATCCTTGCTCGCAACCGTCGGCAGGTAGTAATTCACCATGTCGTCGATCACGTGCTTCATCGCATCCGAGTGAAACACCGACCTGGACAGCGTATACAGCAGCACGATGAACGGAATGAACGAGAGAATCGCATTCGCCGCCACGCTGAACGCGAACGTATGCACCTCGCTGTCCAGCAGGTAAGAGATCAGCGCCTTGCCGTCCCTGCGCCAGTGATACCATTTCGATTGCTGCGCTGGCTCCGCCACATCCGCCGTGCCCGCCTGCCCAACAACCGCCTCGCCCGTATTCAATACCTCAGCCAATTCGTACTCCTTGCCTCGTACTACTTGTCTCTATGAAACCTCTGCTCAAGTCGAAGTCCTCAAAGGGCACAGCGGGGAACAGGGGCACCCTCCGCGCCGGGCCGGGCCGGGTCCCATGCCGTAAACGCCGAAAATCAGTGAGGGGCTTTACAACCTACTGAAAAACGTCGCGTGCCCAAAATCTCAAGGCTTTGTAACAGGGCACGACTTCAGTCGTGCCGCGAACCCGGCAAAACCAACGTGGGCTTCAGCCCCTGCAAAACTCGCCCCTGCTACAAGCATAGCTTGCCGAGGCCGCTCAGCAGATGCGGGGCAACTGTTCGCCAATCTGGATGGGGATGACGCGGTTGGCGCCCATCGCGGTGCGGGCGACCAACATGCGCTTGTGTTCCGAGGTCACATGACCGATGCGGGCGGCATCGCGGCCAAGAGGATGGGCGCGCAGAATTGCGAGCACCGAGTCCGCGGCTTCGGGTGCAACGAAGAAGACTGCTTTGCCCTCGTTGGCGACATAGACCGGGTCCAGCCCAAGCAACTCACAGGCCGACTGTACATCAGGCCGCACCGGCAGGCTGGTCTCGTCGATCGCAATGCCGACGCCGGAGGAGTGCGCAATCTCATTGAGCGTGGAGGCAAGCCCCCCGCGCGTAGGATCGCGCATGGCGTGAACCGCACCGCCCGCAGCGTCGAGCACCTCGGCAATGAGCCCGTTCAGCGCCGCGCAATCCGAGCGGATCTGGCTCTCGAACTCCAGGCCTTCGCGAACGCTCATGATGGCCATGCCGTGGTCACCGATAGTTCCCGAGACCAGCACCGCGTCGCCCGGCTGCGCGCGATGGGGCCCGACCTGAATGCCCGCGCGCACGAGGCCAATGCCCGCCGTCGAAATGTAGCAGCCGTCGCCATGCCCGCGTTCAACCACCTTCGTGTCGCCCGTGACGATTTTGACGCCGGCAGTGGCCGCAGCCTTGGCCATGGCGTCGACAATGGCGGCCAGTTGCGCCAAGGGGAATCCTTCTTCGAGGATGAACCCTGCGCTCAAAAACTGTGGAATGGCGCCGGAGACGGCTAAATCGTTGACCGTGCCGTTCACGGCCAGTTCGCCGATCGAGCCGCCCGGAAAGAACAGCGGCTGCACGACGAAGGAGTCCGTGCTCATGGCGATGCGGCCTGCGGACAGATCGAGCACGGCGGCGTCGCCCAGGTTTTCCAGCGCCGGGTTGCGAAAGGCGGGCAGAAAGAGGTGTTCGACGAGTTCGTTGCCGAGCTTTCCGCCGCCGCCATGGCCCATGACGATAGTGGGGTAGCCGACGAGAGGAAGAGGACAGGACCAGTTGGAGAAGTCGGGCGCGCCAGGCTTCGCTTGCTCAGACATGGGTAGCTCCGGTTAGGGCTGAGCCGGCGCTGGCCAGCTCCTCGGCCGAGAGGAAGCGACCGTAGTTATAGTATGCGGCGCAGGCGCCTTCGCTGGAAACCATCGTGGCCCCCAGCGGATGACGCGGCGTGCATTCTTTTCCGAATGCAGCGCACTCGGCGGGCTTGATGGCTCCGCGAAGCACGTCGCCGGCGCGGCACAGCGGCGACTCCTCGGTGTGAATCCCGGTGATGTGGAAGCGCAGTTCGGCGTCGAAGTCGCGGTAGGCTTTGCTGAGCCGCCAGCCGCTCTTCGGAATCACGCCAATACCTCGCCAGGCGCGGTCGGTGACTTCGAAGACTTCGGCAAGAAGCTGTTGCGCGGCGCGGTTGCCCTCGTAGGTCACAACGCGGCTATAGGCGTTTTCGACTTCATGGCGGCCTGCTTCCAACTGGATCACGGTCCGGCGAATGCCGTCCAGAAGATCGAGCGGCTCGAAGCCGGTGACGACCAGCGGGATCGAATATTTCTCCGCGAGCGGCGGATACTCCCAGTACCCCATCACGCTGCACACGTGGCCTGCCAGCAGGAATCCCTGCACCTTGTTTCCGGGCGACTGAAGAATAGCTTCAATGGCCGGCGGAACAAGAACATGCGAAACGAGAAGCGAAAAATTCGTCAGCCCGCGGCGCTTGGCCAGATGGACGCTCATCGCGTTGGCCGGAGCGGTGGTCTCAAAGCCGACGCCGAAGAAGACAACCTGCCGATCGGGGTTTTTAACGGCCAGTTCGACGGCGTCCAGGGGCGAGTAGACAACGCGAACGTCGCCGCCGGCGCCCTTCACCTGGAACAGATCGCCGTCCGTGCCGGGAACGCGCAGCATGTCGCCAAAGGAGCAGAAAATGACGCCAGGCTGGGCGGCAATGGCCAGGGCCTTGTCAATCAATTCAAGCGGCGTAACGCAGACCGGGCAACCCGGCCCGTGAATCATTTCAATGCCCGCCGGCAGCATCTGGTCGATTCCGTTTTTGATAATCGAGTGGGTCTGCCCGCCGCACACTTCCATGATCTTCCACGGGCGCGTCGCGACGGAGTGGATCTCGCGAGCCATGCGCTGGGCAACTTCGCCGTTGCGAAACTCGGTAAGGTACTTCATTTGCTGCTGCAACTGCGGACCGGGCCCCCCGGCGACGGGTCCTTGTCGTTGGGGTGGCAGTCGGGGCAAGGGTATTGCGGGGATTTGGCGGCGCGGGCGAACGCTTCTTCCTCGCTGGCCAGCTCTTCTTCGAGCATGCCTAGTTCGCGGAAGTCGCGCAGAGTCTGCTCGGCGGTTTCCTCATCGATCTTCGAGAGGGCAAAGCCAACGTGGACAATGGTATAGTCGCCGACCTGGACCTCGGGCACGTAGTCCAGACAGACATTCTTGACCACCCCCCCGAAATTCACTCGTCCCATGCGGATGAGGCCGTCGTTGGTGATCTCTTCGACTTTTCCTGGAATCGCTAAGCACATAGCAACTACCTTATACTCCCGCAGCGGCTATGTGTTTAGTGATTTAAATCACACGAACGAGGCAAATCGGCCCTCACAACACCAATCGCCGTACTCAGTCGGAGACCATCAGTTCGCCGGGCAGGATAGGCCGGGTGCGTGGAAGCAGTCCCCGCCAGGTTGCCAGCCCCATAAGCACAAGCGCGCCGACAAAGACGATGAGCTTGATCAGGCTCCCCGTTTGCGTGGAGGCGATGGCGGAGGGCAGTGCCTTCCACACGATGAGCAGAAGGGTTTGGGCAATGGTGACCGCCCACACGGAGCCGTAGAAATAGCGGCGCTCAATGCCTTCGCGCTTGGTGGAGGGTCCAACGCGGGGCAGCTTGCCCATGAGGCCGAGCAGGAGAATGAGAGCGCAGAGCGGCGAGTAGGCGTAGGTGTAAATCTGCTTCATCCGCCAGACGCCGGTGAAGGCGGCGATGGTGAGGCCAGCCAGGTTGAGCAGCGCGAAGTTCAGCACCGCGTTCCACGCAAAGGTGTAACAGACCTTGCGATAGAGGGGGTTGGGCTTGTCCTCGTCGAAGCGGAGAATGTACGGGCGCGTTTCCACACCGGGCAACTGCTCATGGTAGCCGGCAATGCCGGTTCCAATCAGTACCGCCGCCAACCAGGTAGCGTTGCCCCAGGAAAACCCGTGAGCAAACAGGCTGAAGGTGAGGGGGCCGGGAGCAAGAAAAAAGACCCAAATCCAGATCGGCAGGTGCGACATTCGATAGATCGTAGTGTTCCGTTGCCGGATCTTGCGCTCCTGGGCATACTCAATCTTTCCGCTGTACCGCATGGCCGTGAGTTTCTCAAAATGGACGGGAGCGCGTCAACCTCGACTCCTCGGGCCGGGCGGACAGGCAGGCATCGACCCTATAATTGGTGGGGAGCTGGATAGCTTTTAACAGGGTTTTCGGCTCGAAAAGTCCGATTTTTTGAGGAATCCATGGCCGCACTGCTTGAAGCAATCACCGTGAAGCGCAAAATGTACTTTGAGTTTGAGAACACACCGTATTACTGCATGGAAGCAGAGGTTTCCACGCCTACGGCTCGAGGCGGGCAGACGCTGGTGCGGCTGAAGATGCGCAACCTGCTGACCCGCGCGGTCTTCGACAAGACCTTCAAGGCCGGCGACCGCTTCAAGGAGCCGGACCTGGAAGAGGTCGAGGCCTCGTACCTCTATAGCGACGGAGACGGATCGTACTTTCTTGACCAGGTGACCTTCGATACGCTGCAGCTTTCGCCGGCCATGATGGGCGACGCACTGGAGTTCCTGGTGGAGGGCGCGATCATTCAACTGCACAAGTTCAACGGCAATCCGATCGGGCTCGAGTTGCCGGAAAAGGTAGAGCTGACAGTGAACTACACGGAGCCCGGCGCGCGCGGCGACACCAGCGGCAACGTGACCAAGCTGGCGCGGCTCGAGACGGGACTCGAAATCAAGGCTCCGCTCTACATCCAGGAGGGCGAAAAGGTGCGCGTATTCACCGAGACGAAGGAGTTTGCGGGCCGCGCCTGACCCGCTACTCCACCGTCACCGATTTCGCCAGATTCCTGGGTTGATCTACGTCGCAACCGCGACGCACGGCGATGTAGTAGGCCAGCAACTGCAGCGGCACCACTTCTATCAGCGGAGACAGCAGCTCGAAGGCCGGCGGAATGTGGATCACGTGCTCAACCAGGCCGCCGATCGTCGTGTCGCCCTCCGTGGCGATGGCGATCACGCGGCCACTGCGCGCGGTCACTTCCTGAATGTTCGACAGAGTCTTCTCATACCTCAGTTTTGACGCCGGGTCGGCCTCATCCCTCGTCACCAGAACGACCACCGGCAGGGTTTCGTCGATGAGGGCGTTGGGGCCGTGCTTCATCTCGCCAGCCGGATAGCCTTCGGCGTGGATGTAGGAAATCTCCTTGAGCTTGAGTGCGCCTTCCAGAGCAATCGGAAAATGGATGCCGCGGCCCAAGTAGAGAAAGTCGCGGGCTGTCGAGAAGCTGGCGGCAAGCTGCTCGCACTGCGGCGAGCAGGAGCGCAGCACTTCCTCAATCTTCGCGGGAATGCGGCTCAGTTCCTCCATCAGCGCGATGGAGCGCTCGGTGTCGATGCGCCCGCGCAGTTGGCCAAGCTTGAGAGCGAGCAGGAAGAGCGCGGTGAGCTGCGCCGTAAATGCCTTCGTTGAAGCTACGCCGATTTCAGGGCCAGCATGGGTGTAGATGGCGCCGTGAGCTTCGCGCGCAACCATGGCGTCGACGACGTTGCAGATGGCGACGGTCTTCGAGCCAAGAGAAATCATCTCGCGCTGGGCGGCCAGGGTGTCCGCGGTTTCGCCGGATTGCGTGATCAGCAGGCCCAGAGCGTTGCGGTCGGGGATGGGATTGCGGTAGCGGTACTCGCTGGCGTAGTCGACATCGACGGGCAGCCGCGCGAGGCGCTCGATCATGTACTTGCCGGCCTGGGCGGCGTGCCAACTGGTGCCGCAGGCGGCGATGTTGATGCTGGAGGCGGCAGCCAACTCCTCGTCGGGAATCTTCATCTCGCCGAGGTAGACCTTGCCGGAATCCAGCGAGACGCGGCCCAGCGTCGTGTCGCGAATGGCGCGGGGCTGCTCCCAAATTTCCTTGAGCATGAAGTGCTTGTAGCCGCCCTTTTCCGCCTGAATCGGGTCCCATTGGATGCGGGTGATGGCGCGTTCGATGGGGTTGCCGTGGAAGTCGGTAAGCTGAACGCCAGCCAGGGTCAGGATGGCCATGTCGCCGTCGGCGAGGAAGTAGATGTTGCGGGTGTGATTGAGGATGCCGGGAACGTCGGAGGCGACGAAGAACTCGCCCTCGCCCACGCCGATGACGACGGGCGGACCGAAGCGTGCGACGACGATCTTGTCCGGTTCGGCTGCCGAGAGGATGCCAAGAGCGAAGGCTCCTGTGAGGCGCTTGATGGCGCGGCGGACGGCGACTTCAAGAGGAATTGGCTCGCCGGCGGCCGCGGCGTCGTTCTGCACCTGCTCGATGAGGTGGGCAATGACTTCGGTGTCGGTTTCCGTGACGAACTTGTGGCCCTTCTCGATCAGTTCACGCTTCAGGTCGAGATAGTTTTCGACAATCCCGTTGTGGACAACGACGATGCGGCCGGTGCAGTCGCGGTGAGGATGGGCGTTCTCTTCCGTGGGCCGGCCGTGCGTGGCCCAGCGGGTATGGCCGATGCCGAAGGTGCCATCGATGGGGTGCTCGCGCAGAACTTCTTCAAGGTTGGCGAGCTTGCCGGGGGCGCGGCGGACTTCAAGCGTAGGGCTCGAAGGACTTCCGACGGCGATGCCCGCCGAATCGTAGCCACGGTATTCGAGGCGCCTTAGCCCCTCGATGATCACAGGAACGACCTTCTTTTTGCCAACGTACCCGACAATTCCGCACATGCTGCCATTCTATGCGACGCGCGGGCGCGAGCCTGTTCCCCAAAGGTGGAATCGGGGTTCAGCTTTCGTGCGGGGTGCGGTGGCCACCGAAACGGGACTGACTATTCGTCTTCGTCGTCGCTGCCGTCTTCACCGTAGTCTTCGCCGGTATCTCCTTGTTCGTCGTCTTCGTACTCTTCTTCGTCGTCTTCTTCGTCGTCTTCCAGTTCCTGCTCCGATACGGCGTTGTATTCCTCGCAGACGGACTTGATGTCGCAGCCAGGGCAGTCGCCTGGGGGCTCGCACCGGCTGATGATCGGGCCGAGCTCATCGCCTTCCGGGGAGCGGGTAACGTCATGCGAGGCCATCATTGGGATGACATCATATTCGCGTTGGACATTCTGCGTAGCGATCTGGAGTCCATAGAGATAGAGGCCAGCACGGCGGGGTTCGAGCCGGGAGTCGCCGAGGGCATTGAATATCTGGAAGAGGGCAACGAGGATGGCGCTGCGATCTTCGAGGACGGGAGTTTGAGGGGTTCGTCCGGCGCCAGGGCCGGCTTGGCGGCGAGGGTGTGCAGACGGGTGTGGAAGTAGCAATAGTACTTGCCGCGGAGGGCAAGCGCGGTGCACTTGTATCCGCTGGGCAAGATGTGACGACATTCCGGCAACATGATGGTGTTCTCCTACCCTCCCCCCCTATATCTGGGAGGAAGTGCTTTGGTTTCAATGGCATGCAGAGGGGGTTGCGGCGTAAATATTTCATTCTGCTGGAGTTATTTGCAGAAATCAGAAAACAAAGGAGTTAGAGGCATTTTTCAGTTCGTGGTTGTCAGATTCAGCTTCCGCGGCGTCATTGGCTGTGAGAGCGATTCTGGAATGATTGTGCGCCTGGGGAGGGTAATTCTCTGCAAAAGGCAAAAGGATGGGTACCTTGCCATGGTGGGGAAATCTAACAACGAATCCGACGGTCGTGGTTTGTGCGAGCCCACCCTCGGTTGAGGCTTGGGGAAGTTTTCAAAAACCGAAATGGTGGTCCACCCGCCTGCAAGGGCGTTTACCGGGCCCATCCTGCTAGACGCTGGGCTTCTTCCCGCAAATTGAGGTCCGGAGTCTCCCCGGTCCCCAAGAGCGAGGGACCGGGGGCACCCTCGGTGTGGTTTTTGGGGCGTCGAGACCGAGGCCACCCGCCGACGAATCACTTCGCTTTTCACTTGCAGAAGGGAGCTTGACCTCGAAAGACCAGCTACCAGAGGTAAACTTAGATGAATCAAAGCTGAAAAGGAAATTCAAGTTGACACCGAAACGACTTGCTTTAGGAATCATCGCACTATCGCTTTCAGTGCCGGTGGCGGCAACTGCGGCCAATCCCAATCCCAATCCCAATCCCAATCCCGATATTCGTTGTCAGGATCTGGCCAATCAGGATTTCTCGGGAATTCTGGACGCGCCGACCCAACTCACCGATGCCAAATTGATACCCGCCTCCGGCACAATACCCTCACATTGCCGGATCGTGGGTTATGTAAAGCCACAAGTTGGGTTTGACTTGCTGCTGCCCGAGAAATGGAACGGCAAGTTCATGGAGGTCGGGTGTGGAGGTTGGTGCGGCTCGACAGACCCATCGCGGTGCGACTCGGCTCTGCGGCGCGGCTACGCCTGTGTTGACTCGGACACGGGTCACAAAGGCAGTTGGGGCGACACGCTGTGGGCCGACGGCAACTTGCCGGCGCAGGTCGATTTCGGCTTTCGCTCCATTCATGTATCTGCCTTGGCCGGAAAAGCAATCGCAACGCGATACTACGAGAGGGGTCCGGCGCATTCTTATTTCGTCGGCTGCTCAACCGGCGGCTACCAAGGAGTCATGGCGGCGCAGCGATTTCCCTGGGATTTCGACGGCATCGTTGCCGGAGCTCCAGACATCGACCAGGGCGGAGCCAACATGCGGGCACTGTGGATTGCCAGGGTGTTTCTGGATAATGACGGCAAGCCTCTGCTGACCCACGATGCCCTTCATCTCACCCATGAAGCTGTACTCAAGCGGTGCGACATGGATGACGGTGTCAAGGACGGAATCATCGGCGATCCGCTTGCCTGCAACTTCGATCCCGCCGAACTCCTATGCAAGTCCGGGCAAACCAGCGGCTGCTTGACGCCGGCACAGGTCGAGGTAGTTCGCAAACTGTACTCCGGGCCGATGACCTCGGATGGCAAGAGTATCTCAACCGGAGGCTTCCTGCGCGGCTCGGAGCTAGGCTGGGAGCATTTTTGGCCGGCGTGGGGAGTCGAGCAGTTCTTCAAATACGGTGTGTGGGGTTATTCCGCCGGTCCAAACTTCAAATACACGGACTTCGACTTTGATCGTGACTACAAGCGCCTCGGATTGGCGCCTTGGTACGAGAATTCGAATCCTGATCTCCGCAAGTTCAAAGGAGCCGGCGGAAAACTGATCGTCTACCACGGCGGGACCGATACCGTTGATTTGCCTGGGGCCATGATCGACTACTACGAAACCGTGGAAAAGACCATGGGTGGCAGAGCATCAACACAGGACTTTTTCCGGCTGTTTTTGATCCCAGGCATGAACCACTGCAGCGGCGGCGCGGGAGCGTATGCCATCGACTACGTGAGCCAACTGGAGAGCTGGGTCGAGCAGGGCAAGACACCTGATGTGTTGGTCGGTGCTCACCCAAGCGATTCCTACCATGGCCCAATCGAGTGGCCGCTCGATCCGTCAATCCCTGTGGACTTTACAAGACCAGTTTATCCATATCCCACAAAAGCAAAATATGTTGGCCGGGGAGATCCTAACAGGGAGTCGAGCTTCGGCCCGGTGGCCCATTAAGGCGATGGGCGGGTGAGCCAGGTGCCGGGAGAAGTGAGAACAACAACTGAAGATGGTTGCCCAGGAGCCTCGCCTCTGGGCACCTGGGAGAGCACCGACCTCGGCCTGGGAAAGCTCAAAAGCTTCATCCCTCGCAGATTACTCCCCGAATGTCGCCATATCGGAAGTTTGCCGCTTATTGGATAGGGTTGCGGCATAACTGAAGTCATACCCTGATACAAAGCATATGTGCGGCGCCGTTGGAGCCTGCGGGGCTAAACAGGCTGCAGGAAAAGGCGTGGATTTGAAGGATAGGCCCGAAAAGCATACCTCCGGGGCTGAAGCCCCTATTAATTCTGTTGGCCTTATGCGGGGGTTGAAAACCCCCGCCTCCCTCCGTTTCGAGTTTTTCCGCAGCCCGTAAAGCGCGTGTTTATTTTTTTGCATTTGCGGCACCCTTCGACTCCGCTCAGGGCAGGCTTTGAAGCCGAGCCCTTTCAAAACATCGACTTAATGAGAGGTTCCCCAAAAATGACGATGGCCCAAGCAACTTGCCTGGGCCATCGCGGTGAACTGTGTATTGGACGAAGGACTTCGCGCTAACGCGAGTGCCCAAGCATTTCCACTTATGCTCCCAAACTGCGATTGCTCGTTGGCGCTACCCGGTAAACCGGGCTCCTCGGGTGACAGAGGCGTCACTCCATTGTGAGAATCGCCAAACCGCACATCGAGTCGAAGGAGACATCTCTACGTGAAAGGATGCGGCAGCGTCCCTTGCGGTTAAACCAACTCCGCCTGGGGCTACCTTGGGGTCTGGGGCGCGATGCCCTAGGCTACAGCCACCTCACGTTCGGTAATGCTGAAAGAGACTATCTGCATCTTTTAGGTTGTCCTCCTTCCCTGTACGAAATCAATGTACGCCCGCATTCACGCGGCGTCAACAAATCCTTTTGCCGGAAAGGAACCAAAGTTTGATCCATCCCGAGGCATCCTCCCGGACAAGTTAGTGATTCCCACTCCGGGAGTAAGCGACCAGTGCGACGGCCTGGACAATATATATCCTCCGGCAGTGGGGTACCAGACCTATGGTCTGGACAATAAGGGAAGGAGCAAACGGATTTTGCTCCTTGAGAGAGCCGGAGGCTTTATGGTTGGTGGCCCCTCAAAGGCGCACGAAGTCTCACAGTATTTGCTGGCCGGATCAATAGTCCCTTGGTTCCTGCCTTTTCCCCGCTTTTCCCAGCCGGTCCCGAATTGCCGCGCCGATCCCCTCAGCCGGCGGCAGGGGGCACAGAATCACCGCGCACCCGGCGCCGTCGAGCGTCCGCAACCCCGCATAGAGCTCCCGCGCCAGTTCCTTCGGGGCAGACCATCGTCCCCACGCAAACACCCGCGCAGAGGCAAGCTCGACAGGCAGCGCAATCTCCGCCGGCAGCATCACGCCGACCCGTTCCCGCGCATGCGCAAGCCCAGCCTCCGCCAGCCGTGCGCCCAGCTCCTCCAGCGGAGCCTCCACCAGCACCAGCCGCGCCCTGGGCGCATAGTGGCGCAACCCCACGCCCGGCGAAGGCAGCGCCTCCCGCGGAGTTTCAAGCAACTCTCCGCCGCCTCTGAAGACTTCCACCGCCCCCGCGGTGTCTCGAATCTGGACACTTGTCACCGCTCCCGGCCGGTAAATCACCATCGGGCTCTGGCAAGGATCGAGCACGGTCGACTCGACCCCGTGCACCGTCGGTCCCGCGTCCAGCACCGCATCGATGCGCCCGTCAAGGTCTTCGAGCACATGCGCCGCCGTCGTCGGGCTGGTGTGGCCAAAGAGATTCGCGCTGGGCGCGGCCACCGGAACGCCCGCCCGCCGAATCAGTTCCAGAGCCACTGGATGCGCCGGCATGCGCACGCCCATCAGCGGACGTCCCGCTGTCACCGCATCCGGCACCGCCGCCGTGCGGGGAAGCAGCAGCGTGAGCGGCCCCGGCCAGAACGCCTTCATCAGCCGCCGTGCCGTCTCCGGCATTTCCACCACCAGGCCATCCAGCATCGCTTCGTCACAGATGTGGACAATCACCGGGTCCCATGCCGGCCGCTTCTTCGCCGCAAAAATGCTCTCGACCGCCGCGCTGGAAAGCGCATTAGCGCCCAGCCCATAGACCGTCTCGGTGGGCAGCGCCACCAGCCCGCCGTTGCGCAGAATCTCCGCCGCCTGGTCCAGCGCTTCGTTGGCTTCCGCGCCATCCATCTGGCCGGGGGTCACCGTCAATCGCAGTGTCTTCACTCTTCTATTGTCGCCTGTTGCCCGCGTCGGCAGCCACCCGGCTGCCGTATACTCGCTCTTTACGATGGCTATCGAAACCGAGATCAAATTCAAGGTCCCCGACCTCGCCGCTTTCGCCCAGCGCCTCGAGGCCGCGGGCTTCACGCTGCTCACGCCGCGCAGCTTTGAGAGCAACGTTCTCTACGACACTCCCGACCGCCAGATGCGCGCCCGCACTGAGATTCTCCGCATCCGCAGCTATGCCGGCCGCTGGACCGTGACCCACAAGCGCCTCCCCGACGACCGCCCCGGCGAAGACCGTCACAAGCACCGCGTTGAAACCGAAACCGAAGTCGCCGACGGCGCCGTTCTCGCGGATGTCTTCCACTCGCTCGGCCTCGTCGCCTCCTTCCGCTATGAGAAGTGGCGCACCGAGTGGCACGACGGCGAAGGCCATTGCGTGGTGGACGAGACCCCCATCGGCAACTACGCCGAACTGGAAGGTACTGCCGAATGGATTGACCGCGCCGCCGCCAGGCTCGGACTCAGCCCAGCCGATTACATCACCCTCAGCTACGGCCGCCTCTTCGAGCAGTGGCGCCAGCAGCACGGCTCCTCCGCCACCGACCTCACGTTTGCGGCCGTCTCAGGAACTGCTTCAGCCAAGTAGCGCGATTTCCGCCTTGCGTGCGCCCCCATCCCATTCCTTTGGTAACCAGTCCTTCAGAATTCACTCATGCAGCACTTATCCCCGTCGATAACCTCATTATGCTTTTCAAATAATCAGGAGGACCGGAGATCATGAATTGCCTTGGGAATCGTTCTAACCGTTTGCGGAGCGTTGGAATTGCCATGTTTCACGCCGCCGCACTCGCTCTCATCTTGACCATCGCTATGCCTGCCAGGGCTGCGGACGAGCGCGCCATCAAGTCGCGTGTCGCGCCAGTGTACCCGGAAATCGCCAAACGCATGAAAATCGGCGGCGCCGTCAGGCTCGAAGCCACCGTGGATGCACAGGGAAAAGTAACAGATGTCAAAACTGTCAGCGGAAACCACATGCTGGCCGTCGCAGCCGAGGATGCCGTACGGCAATGGAAGTTTGTTCCCGCCTCCAGCGACTCGAGCGTCAATGTCGAAGTCAATTTCAGTACCGGCCAATAGAGTCCCTCCTGGGTGCAGTACGGGGGCAGGGCAAACCAGCCCTCCCCCCAAAGAAATCGCGCAGATTCCGCCCCAAAACTGTTCCTCTGACTTCTGAGAATCTCTTACCTTTCTAAGCTACAGATTCCGGACAGCCTCCACCAAAGGGGGAGCCACAATCTGCCCGCCAGTAGGATAGGATTGGTAGAGATGACGGATTCTGGGAACAGTAAGAACGGCGACATGGAGACTCGCCAAACTCCCGATACTCCATTCAACAGTGTCGTGTCGATTGCGCTTATCGGCCCCGACGACCATCGCCGCAAGGCTTTTCTCAACGCCCTCTCCGTACGCCAGAGCGCCGAAGTGAGTGAGTTCACTTCTTTCCCGCCCGACCTTGAGGAACTGCCCCGCACGGTCGGCGAACACTACGATGTCGTCATCCTTGACGTCGATAGCGACCCCGATTACGTTTTCAACCTCGTTGAGCGCATCAGCGCCAAAAGCACCGCGTCCGTCATGGTCTATTCGGCCGAGGCGGATGTCAAGCAGGCAGTTCGCTTCATGCGCGCTGGCGCTCGCGAGTACTTTACCTTGCCCTTCAGTCCGGCTGAAATAGCTGGCGCGCTCAATCGCGCTGCGGCCAACCCGCCGGCGGCTCCGGTCCCGCCCGCAAAAACAACCGGCCAACTATTCGTCTTCCTCGGGGCAAAAGGAGGATGCGGCGTAACATCGATCGCAGCCAATTTTGCCGTTCACGTCGCCCAGGAGTCGAAACAGGGTACCCTGTTGATCGATCTCGGACTGCCACTCGGCGATGCTGGCATCAACCTTGGCATGGTCTCAGCCGATTACTCTACCGCCAATGCTCTCCAGGATCCCCACAGGCTCGACGCGCGTTTCCTCTCGTCGCTGGTAAACAAACACAGCACCGGCCTGTCTGTACTCGCGGCCCCCGGTGAGTTCCCCTCGTTTCAGCCCACCGTCGAGGCAATCGACAAGCTGATAGAGATCGCGCGCCAGAACTTCAGCTATGTCGTCGTCGATGCAGGATCCAGAATTGACCTGATGGATTCGACGCTCTTTGACGAGTCTTCCATTGTCTACCTGATCACCCAGGTCGGCATCTCGGAGCTCCGCAACTCCAATCGCCTCATCAGCCGCTACTTTTCGCTGCGGATGCGCAGTCTTCAGATCGTGATCAACCGCTATACGCCAAAGATGCTCCTCTTCGACGACAGCCAGATTGCGAAGGCTCTCACCCGGCCTGCGAATTGGAAGATTCCAGACGATTACGCGACCGCTCGTAGAACCGAAAACTCCGGTTCCCCGATCGCGCTCGATGACTCGCCCATCTCGATAGCGCTACGGCAGATGGCCCGCGCCGCCTGCGGCATCGGCGAGGAAAAAACCAAGAAGAGAGGCTTCAGCCTCTTCAGGAAATAAAAATCCATGTCCTGTGCCTGATGCTCATACCAAAATAATTTGTCATCCTGAGCAGGTTTTTGCGCGTTCTTTGCGCCAAAACGAGTCGGTCGTGGAGCTGTACTATATTGTCTGCGTCGCAGAGTCGACGGTAATTGACAAAACAGCGCGCGCCCAGCCGAATTTGGATTTCATGGCGTCGTATTCTGCCCCTTCCTTAAAAAATGCAGCAGTCCCTTTAATCAGGAAGCCTGTTCCTGGGCCGTGTAACCCCTGCACCTTGCTGCTTCCTAATGTCACCAGTACCTGATTGTTGACGGCAATGTTGGCCTCTGTCTTGTGCAAGTATCCAGCCGGGATCAGCAAGCGGCCATCTTCCGTGACCTGAACGTAACTGTTCCAGGTATTCGCCATATGCGGCCCATCCGCGCCCAGGGTGGCAATGGCAACGACGCCATCTTTCTTAAGCACCGCAAGTAAAGTCTCCGGGATTGTCACTGCATGTACCTCCGTAAAACCATTTCTCTGTTTCCTCGGCGAATTTCCCTGGGGCCTTACAGGCGTATTCACAAACCAAATCCGCCAGGATTCTGAAAGCAAGAAAAGTCTGAAGCTTGCGTTCACCTTCTTCCATGAACGCATGGATACTGCATGGTGCTGTGATCGCCCACGCCGGAGATGCTACACCGAAAAGTGCGCAGTTCTAGCGAATCTCCGCACAAGCAAACAAGGACCGTCCAGGGTCGACCGCTCTCGAAGGCCCAGCGGCTCGTGTGTCCGATTGAGAACACGAACTTCTGACCCACACCACTAGAGCGGTTTCGATTCAAGTGCTGCCATTTGAAGATCATGCGAGGGGCAGGGCAAACGCATCTTATTTTCCCAGTAGGTGGAGCAGGTAGCCATTGTCC
>CAYQOQ010000009.1:0-55923 GCA_964419175.1 uncultured Occallatibacter sp.
TGATTCCAGTCCGGCGCTCGAGTTCAAGTGCCGCAGTCAGGCCAGCTGGCCCGGCGCCGATAATTACAGCCGTCTGTCGGTTCATTGCCGGCCTCCTGAGCGCTTCAGTGAAGAGCTGTTGTCCCCATAGACAAAGACATCCTCGAAGGGCCAAAACATGCCATGGGGCGATGTGTAGAGCAGTTGGATGCCCATCTGCTTGAGACTTTCGCTGGGCAACTGCTGGTGGGAGACCACTACCGGCGAGGCCGCACTGTGCTGCCGGAGGTCTCGAAGCTCCCCAACGGTCACCTGCCGGTACTCTTCCCGTCCGCGGCGAAACACTACGAACGACCCACGGCAGCGGCAGGCAGGAAAGTACGCCGACTGGACACCGGTGAACGCAATGATTGCGGGAGCCGCAGTATCCGGCTCGATGACCAAGGGCCGCGACAGAAGACCCGAGTTCTTGAGCCACTCAGCCGTTGCCTTGGCCCCCGAAAACGGGAAAAGGCACTCTTCTACTGAATAGTGCACGGAGATTGGTATCTGCATGGCAAGCAGCAAGAACAGCAGAGGCCGGGCGTACCGGGAGGGCAGCCAGGGACGCTCCCCCTCCCGCGGCATGTTCGCCAATAAGGCAATTACGTAAGCCACAAAGAGAAAGCTGCTGTGGAACGGGCCGGGGATATGCACGGTCGCCCACACTACCGCCATCCACACCACCGACACCGACAGAACGAACCACCGGCTGCGGCGGGCGGCCAGCACCGATGCCGTCAGAAGCCACAAGGCAATGGTCAGCGCCGCTGCCAGCAGGGAGGGACGCTCCCATGGCGCAATCAGCTCCCGATGAGGCACCGACAGAACGCCCAGGGGGAAAGGCAGGAAGTAATTCCACACCCGCCCAATTCCAAGCACCAGATAACCGGCCGCGCCTAAGCCCGCGCGCTCATACTGAGGCACATGCATGTCGGGCGCCGGACGCACCGTAAAGTAGCAAACCAGCAGGGCCACGCCAAGAATCGCGGCCGATATCCAGAATCGCCACTCCCTCAGGCGGCCAACCGCAACTTGCAGGCTGGGCTCCGGAGCCAGCCAGTAGAACCAGACGAAGATGCCCGCGGCGACAGGGATGGCAAAAACGTGGGCGTTGACGGCCAGCGCCAGCAGTACCATCGCCTGCCAGTGCCGCGGCCGGCCAGCAAGCAGGCACCGAGCAGCGCCAACCAGCAGCACCGCCGCCAGCATGTAGCTGCGCGCGACCACTCCCATGTAAAAGAACAGTGACACGCTGAAGACCGACATGACCCGCATCGCCAGCGGCATTCGCCGTTCTGAAAGCACCAACCAGGCCATTGCAAGGGACAGGACATAGTTCACAACCTGCATCCACACCAGGCTTGCGGACAAATGCGCCGGTAGGTAGATCAGCAGGTACCACAAGGCCGGATGGCCCTCGTAGCGTAAATGCTGGACCAGTTCCAGCAGATTCCCGCTGTCCCGCGCGATCAGCCACGCCTGCGCCTCGTCGACGTACATTTCGTGTTGGCTCGTCACGAGAGCCAGCAGAACGGCGAACAGCCCCATGAATGCGTAGGTCGCGGCGCTTTCGCCAGACACTTGAACCGGGCGCGGCGTCTGTTGCGCGTCGGTTTTGGACTCCATGCGTGTCTCTCCCGCACAGAGTCTACCCACTCGATTTTTGCGAACTCAAGGCTACGCGAACATTATTTTCCAGTTTGCAGCGAAGTTTTCCTGGTCCCTCGAACAGTGCATCACCAGCACCACCCAACTCCCGCAGCTCATGTGGCGACTGTGGCGGGTGTTTGTCTTCACTTCGCCGGCCCGCACCAATTCGGCGGCCGAGCAGACAAGCACAGTTCGTAACGGGCTGGTTTTGGATACATTTTCTTCGCAATACTCCCCTCGAAGCGAAAATCTTTTCGTCCGAATACGCCACCTTTTGTGGTAATCTTGGCCACGCGCCCGGAGAGCGCTCCTATTTGTAAATCTTGATGGTTGTGGACCATCGTGGAGGTGGCAGTGCCTCTGCTCTTGCTGTTGGCCGTTGTGCTTCCGCTTGTTGCTCTTTTTCTCGTTCGGTGGCTTGTCGCCCTGTTCCGGCCGAGCAGGCGGTCTTGGGCCTCCCTGGTAGGCCGACTGCGCCCCGATTGGACTACCCGTGAACTGAACGACTGTTTCGAATGGGACAGGTGTATTGTCGAGACCCCTGAAAATATATGGGAGGTCATGAAAGGCCCGAAGGGCCTGTGGGTAATGTACTGCAATGCCGGGGTCATGCTTGAAATGGTGGACTATGCGGTCCGGCACGGTGCGAACGTAGACCGCGGTCTGGTGGATAGCATACGCAGGGCCGCTTCTAGCATTCGCACATGCGCCTTAAAGGCTCTGGGACACTACGTGGTCACGTATGCGTGGGACACTATTTACGACAATGCTTTCCTGGCAGCCTCGCAATATCTCGATGTAATAAGACGCATGCAGGAGTTGCTGTTGGCAGCGGGTCTCGTTGAGGAATTCATGGCCACGTAGGCCTGTCCGCACCTTGAAGAACTGCTTCCCCTCCTCCGCCCCTTTTTCTGCGGCCTCCCAATGCAGACAGACCTGGGCGCGGCTGACGATCTCCACCCCAAGAAGAGCCCGTGGTCATTGTGCCGTGCTCTTCGCCCTGCGGTCAGCCAGAAGGTCGATCATTTTGTCTCGCTCCAGATTGCAGACAATTGTCCCACATAGATGGAGCAGATTCCCACATTTAAGAGGATCGCGACATTATGGTTTAGATGTCGCGATTTGCGTCGGCAGGAGGTCGGGTTTGATGTAAGCGGGATCGAGAAGAGCGTGTGCGGCGCGGTCGAAGATGGCGAAGGGGCAGGGCTGGCCGGTGCGGCAGCCGGGGGGAGTGAGATTGACCTCGGCGGGCGGGTTGGCCAGTGTGAGGGCTTGGCCCGAGCGCAACTGATCGAGGGTCTGCGCGCGATATAGGAGACGGACGCTGTATTGCTTTGACTTCCGGTTCTGCCACAGTTCAAAGACGATCTGCGAGTCCGGAGGAGTGTCGTCGGTGATGCCCTCTACGGTCCAGTGCAGGCCGAGCAGGCCGCCGATGTAGCAGAGATTGGAGTCGTGACCGCTGATGTAAACCAGGTGCATTCCAACCGGGCCGAGGGCTCCGGGAACCGGCATGGCGTCCTGCGTTTGCGCATGTTGTGCGGCCTGTTCGAGAGTGTCGAGAATGTGCGCCATGAGGTTGGAACCCTGGGTGCGGGCAGATAAGGACGTACGTGTCAACAAAGTAAATTGCCTGGTATGCAGCGGTATGATTCGGCGGAGAGTGGCCTCGTCCACGCGCCCCCAACCCACCTCAGGAATCGGTTTGTCGTCGACATATTCGAGCAATACGTCCTCGACCATCGATGACGCTGCGGTAAGGGGCATGGGATCGTTAAGGATGGGCTTTGCGGCAGGATGCGCTGGATCCGGGGCGAGGATGCGGGCTAATTCTTTGAGCTCCGGGTTTCCGGCGAGTGAAAAGAAGGCTGCCGGGTCGTTGCCCAGAGTTGTCTGCCGGTCAGCCGTGATCGCTTCCGCGGAGGGCGGGGGAAAGGTTCTGGGGACAGGCGAGAAGAGCGGGTCTTTGACGCCCGGGGCCGGAATGATCGTGTAGATGGGCAGCGGATCGCACCCCGGTTCCAGTCCGGCGAAGGAGTTGTATGTGCTCATGATGTTGCGCTCGTCGGTATCGGCGTAGATATAGATTTCGCTGGTGCCGGGGCAGCCTGCGGCAGGTAACAGGCCATTATGGGCCATATTGAGGCGCATGTAAGCTCCCATCTGGCGTATCGCCACGCCGCCGTGTGGCGTCAGGTAGCCAAGCGGGACCTCCCATTCAGGCCAAGGCTCCGAGGAACGAAGATCAAGAACCGAAGCGGAGGCGAGAGGTGGACGGATGCCGTGGCGAGACAAGATCAACGTGAAGCGAAGCTCGTTCTTGCCATGATTTTTGTATGTATAGGTTTGTGCCGAGACGACAGTGGTCACGAGCAGAAGGGCAGCAACGAGGAGAGTTCGCATACTCTATAGGATGCCACGGCAGGTCCGCGTTGGCTCGGTGTCCATCTCCAAGGAGAATCGAATGAGTCCAGGAAACTTCGACTGAAGTGCCAAATGAGCGGGCCGTGAAGTCGGGGGCTGTTGAGATCCAGCCCTTCGAATCAGTGGATTTCCCTAGCGAGACCGACTGGTAAAGCCGATACTGGCTCACCTCGTTTCTGATTTTGTCATCTTCTCTGGACGCAAATACTTGTCGAACTCTTCCTCTGTGAGGTATCCGAGCTCACGATTCGCTTCGCGCAACGAGAGCCCCTTATGATGCGCTGTCTTCGCTAGCTTCGCGGATTTATCGTAACCGATGTGCGGATTGAGCGCGGTCACGAGCATCAGGCATTTGTCCACGTTTTCGCTGATGCGCTGGAGATTGGCTTGGATGCCATCCACGCAGAACTCTACGAACATGTGGCAGGTGTCGGTCAACAGTCGCGCCGAGTGCATGAAGTTGTAGATCATGACTGGCTTAAAAACGTTGAGTTCGAAGTTGCCCTGGCTGCCACCGAAGGCGATCGCCGCGTTATTGCCATGTACTTGCACGGCGACCATCGTCATCGCTTCGCTCTGCGTGGGGTTCACCTTACCCGGCATAATCGAGCTGCCCGGCTCGTTTTCCGGTAGAGTGAGTTCGCCCAATCCGCAGCGCGGCCCGGAACCGAGCCAGCGAATGTCGTTGGCGATCTTCATCAGCGATGCCGAGAGCGTTACGAGCGCACCGCTCGCAAAAACGAGTTCATCGTGGGCCGAAAGCGCCGCAAACTTGTTGGGATGCGAGCGGAACGGCAACCCTGTCAACTCCGCGACCTTCGCTGACGCGCGATCCGCGAACTCTGGATGTGTGTTCAGTCCCGTGCCGACAGCGGTGCCACCGATCGCAAGCTCATAGAGGCCGTCGAGCGTCAATTCCATTCGGGCGATATCGCGCTTAAGCAGGTTCGCCCAACCGCCTATCTCTTGTCCCAGTGTGAGCGGCGTTGCGTCCTGCAGGTGCGTGCGTCCGATCTTGACGATCTCTTCGAACTGCTTTGCTTTCGCCGCGATCGCATCGTGGAGACGCTGCACTGCCGGAATCAACCGCTCCTTCACCGCGGTAGCTGCAGCAATATACATCGCCGTCGGGAACGTGTCGTTCGACGACTGAGACATGTTTACGTCATCGTTCGGGTGAATGGGTGTCTTGCTGCCCTTCTCGCCACCGGCAAGTTCGATCGCGCGGTTCGAGATCACCTCATTGACATTCATATTTGTCTGCGTGCCCGATCCCGTCTGCCAGATGCGTAGCGGAAACTCGTCTTCGTACTTACCCGCAATTACTTCGTCGGCTGCGCGGACAATCAGTTCCATTTTGTCTTTCGGAAGCTTACCCAGATCATGATTCACCAGCGCGGCTGCCTTCTTCAGAAGGGCGAATGCACGGATCAACTCCGGCGGCATGCGGTCTTCGCCGATTGCGAAGTGGTGCAGTGAGCGCTCCGTCTGCGCTCCCCAATAATGGTTGGCTGGAACTTGAATCTGCCCCATGCTATCGGACTCGATACGCGTGCCCGGATTGGTTTCCTGGATCTTTTTCACGGTTGGCACAGTTACCTCCAAACGAACCACTGACCGAATTCTCCATCTTACTGTCCGGCTCTGCGCCAGTATAATCTCAGTCGTCCTGACAAGGTTCCGATTCCATCCCACAGTCTGGATCAGATCGGAAAGCGCCGTTTCCAGGCAACAAAAGCCGAGCATGGCCTTGCTGTCAGACTTCTTCGAACAGCTCTTCCTTAGTTCTAATTGCAGTCTATGCAGAGGCGCGGTGGTGTTCGTGGCCGCCAAGGCGAATGCTTAGCACCTTAGAGACGCCGGGCTCCTGCATCGTCACGCCGTAGATCATGTCGGCGAACTGCATCATGCGCTTGGAGTGCGTGACAACAATGAACTGCGTGTCCTTGCTCAAGACGCGCATCAGGTCGCCGAACCGGCTCACGTTTATCTCATCCAACGGAGCATCCACCTCGTCGAGCACACAGAAGGGGCTTGGCCGGAACTGGAAAATAGCGACCAGCAAGGCCAGCGCCGTCAGCGCCTTTTCGCCGCCTGAGAGCAGCAGCACGTTTTGCAGCTTTTTCCCCGGCGGCGATACCACGATATCGAGGCCGCTCTCTTCCTGGTTTTCCGTGTCGGTGACGCGCATAAAGGCCTGCCCGCCCTGGAACAGCCCCGCGAAGACCTGAGCGAAGTTCTCGTTGATCTTGGCCAAGGCCTCGTCGAACTTGGTGCGCGAGATCAGATCGATCTCCTTGATCGTCTCCTGTGTGTTTGCGATCGACTCCATCAGGTCTTTGCGCTGGACTTCCAGGAACCCGTGGCGCCCGGCCGTTTCTCGGTACTCGTCAAGAGCCATCATGTTCACTGGCCCCATCTGTTCGATGCGCTGGCGAAGCGCCTGACAGCTCTCCTCTTCGGCTGCCAGAGCCTCTTCGGCCAGGTGTGCGATCTCCGCATCGGCGCGCAAGACAGTTGCTTCAACATTCACCTCGGTTAGGCAACTGGCCTCCAGGTGATCCATGTCCGAGCGCAGCTTGGCCACCCTGCTTGATCGGTTGGCGCGGTCTTCGCGCAACTGGTCCAGAGCAGCCCGCCCATTCTTTAATTGTGGCTCCATGGCCGCCAACTGCTGGCGCAGGGCCTGCGCTTGGCCGGAAACCGTCTGCGCCAAAGCCAGTGCCTCGGCACGTACAGCCGCCAGTCCCTGCTCGCGCTGGGCCAGTTCGGCGCTCTCCTGGATACGTTGTTCGCGCTCCGCCTGGGCCGCGGTTCTCTGCTGCTCGATGACCAGCACGCGGCGCTCCAGATCGGCATGGAGACGGTCGATGCGCTGGAAAGCTGCCTCCGCGCCGCGCCGCCGCTCTTCCAGACCGGCCAGTTCCGCAGTGAACTGCGCCGCTTCCTGCTGCAGGCCTTCGCGATTCTGGCGCAGCGTGGCCAGTTGAGCCTGCAATGCATCCAGACCGGCCTCGGCCATCGCATGCTCGGCCTCCAGCCGCACAGTCTCCTCGCGTTTCTGATCGATGCTGGTCTTCTTGGCTTCGCGTGCGTCCTTGTTGCGCACAGCCTGTGCCATCCACTCCTGCAGCCGCCGCTCAACGCGCTGCATTTCGGCTTCCATCTGCTTCAAGGCCGCCCCCTGGTTGGCGGTGTCGCGCTCGGCTAGGCGACGCTCCTCGCTGCGCGCTTCAACCTGCGCAGTGAGATCTTCGATGGCCTGCGTCAGAGCTGCCGCTTGTGTCTCCGCTTGCGCCAGATCGGTCTCCAGCCTGGCCAGACGACTTTCGGCCTCGCGCAACTCGCGCTTCAACGCCAGCGGACCCTCGATTGCCGGCTTGCCGCCCGTCATTGTTGAGTTGTGGAAGCACTCGCCCTCCGGCGTAAGGAAAAATGCGTAGGAATAGCGGGAAGCCAGCCGTTGAGCTTCACCAGAGTCCTCGACCAGGTAACCGTGCTTCAGCTTGGGCAGGATCGCCTCCAGCGACCGCCCAAAGCCGTCCAAAATGCGGATCGAATCCTTGAGCGGCGTCAGTCCAGGGCCGCTGATGGAGTCTGTGCTCTCCCCAAAGAGTGCGCCCTGCTCAGCCGGGTGGATCAGAAAAGTAGCTCGGCCATCCACGTCCGACTTGAGCAGCCTGATGCCCTGCTCGGCGGCAACCCAGCTTTCAACGACGACATAGTTGAGCTCCTCGCGAAGGAACTCGTCCACCACGCCTTCATGCGCGCCGCTTACTTCCAGGAAGTCCGCCAGCGTGCCCACCGGCGCCATGCCCTCGGCCAGCGCGCCGGGCTTCAACAGGCGCCGCACGGTTTCGGTGGAGTAGCCGTGGTTGCGAATCAGCGCCTCCAGTGAGGTGCGCCGTCCGGCCACACTGGCCTGCTCGCCGCGCAGTTGGTTGGCGCGCGTGCGTAGCGCATTTTCCTCGGCGCGCCGCGTCTGCAAAGACTCGCGCAAGGATGCGATCTCGGCTTCGAGACGTTTAAGAGCTTCGGCGGCGGATTCAAACCGATGCCTAGCTTGGCCGCTCTGCGCACCCAGGTTTTCAAGTTCGTTCCGCGCCTGGCCCATCTCGGCTTCAAGCCGCTCAGCCTCGCGTTCCAGAGCAGTCAGGCTCTCCTCGCCTTGGGCAGTGTAGTTGTGGGCGTTGCCAGCCAGGGTCAGCAGATGCATGGCGTGGCGGCGGCTGGCTTCAAGCTGCCGCTCCGCTGTGAAAACCTCTTCGGCCGCGGTGCGCGCCTCCTGCTGGCGCGTTTCAACTTTCTGGCGAAAGGCCTTGGCCTCGCCTGCCGCCGTCTCAAGAAACGTATGTTGTTGCGTCCGCTCCTCAATGATCGAACCCAATTGCGTCCGCATTCCCTCAAGCTCCGCGCTGGCCGCCGCAATGCGCGCTTCCAGTTCGCTCACCCGCTCCGTATTGGCGCGCTCCCGCGCTACAGCCCGCTCCAGCTCAACGGCCGCTTCGTTGGCATGCTTCTGCGCCTCCTGGCCCTCGCGGTCCAGTTCGTAGCCCCGCTCAGTGAGCGTGTGCTGGCTGGCCTCCTGCTCCTCGACTTCCGCCGCCGCACCATTGATCCGCCCGGTAAGGCTGACGATCTCCTGGTCCAGCCGGGCCTGGTCGGCATCCATCAGCGCCATGCGGCTGGCCAACACCACGCGCAACCGCCCGCGCAATTCGCCGTGCACAGCGGCAAACCGCTCCGCCTTGGCCGCCTGCCGCTTCAGGCTGTTCATCTGCCGCGTGATCTCTTCAAAAATGTCGTCCACGCGGGACAGGTTCTGCTTGGCGCTTTCGAGGCGCAACTCGGCCAGCCGCCTCTTGGTTTTGAAGCGCGTAATCCCCGCCGCCTCCTCAATGATGGCCCGCCGGTCGTGCGGCTTGGTGCTGAGCAGTTGCCCGATCTGTTCCTGCCCGATGATGGCGTAACTGTCCGGCCCCAACCCTGTGCCCATGAAGATATCCTGAACATCCCTCAGCCTGCACAGCTTGCCGTTCAGCAGGTATTCGCTCTCCCCGGTGCGGAAAAGCCGACGGGTGATGACGATCTCGCCCTTTTGTGGCGTGTGCTGGAACTTGCGGCGTCGAATCTTGAGCACCACCGCCTGTGGTCCCTCAGCGGTGGCTGGGGGCTGTGGTAGGTCCTGCCTATCCTCATCGCTTACCTGGCCCGGCTGCTCGGCGGCGATGATCTCCTCGGCTTCAACTGCACGCTCACGGCGCAATTCGTCCTCATCCCAGTCGGCTGCGCCGTCGTGATCGACCTCCACGTCTGGCTCCACGGGCACGGGCCCCTCATGGACCTCGGGATCGACCATGGTCAACGTCACCTCGGCCATGCCCAGTGCCTTGCGGTCCCGAGTTCCAGCAAAGATCACGTCCTGCATGTGCGCGCCGCGCAAGGTTTTAGCGCTCTGCTCGCCCAGCACCCAGCTCATCCCGTCCAGGATGTTCGACTTGCCACACCCATTCGGCCCCACCACTACGGCAATGCCCGTCCCCGGCACGGTCAACTCCGTGCGGTCGCAAAAGCTCTTGAAACCGAGAATTTGTACCTTCCTCAGCTTCAGCATTTGTCACTCCGCTCAAAGTTCCCTAGAAGTGATCTACTGAACCCGGTCCGGCAACTGCTTTGGCCCGGTACCAACGCCAAATCGGCCAAATTGATGTGAACTTGGGAAGCGATGACAGTGTTCACGAAACCTCCAGCTAGTAGCACGAGAGCCGTAACGTCCGGCCCGTGTGAACCTAGAATCTGCAGAGGAATTCGTGGGGGCAGGAGACTCCCCGACGAATTCCTCGCCAGGGGTCATCATCCGCCCACCCAATCGATCAGGATGGAACAGCGCTTTGGGCGAACCCCTTCGCCCGTGCATCAAGTCTTACCGATGCACAGAAAAGCCTATCAGCTTCTCCACTCGAAGAGCTTGTTGAAAATCTTGGCAAAATGGTGGAATTCGAGGCTCTATTCGGAATCACACAACTCCACTTCGCTCTTCGCTGTAAGTCCCGCAAGCCGCTGGCGGGCCAGCAATGCCTATCCATGAGAAGTGGTGGACCAATATTCTCAATGAGATCCGCCGAGCGTGAAGACTACTTTCCTAGCACATCCTCAATTGGCGGTCCAGACTTGGGAACGGCCGCGTGGTAGTCCTCGCCGAGCAGGGCCGCCAGTGTAGCTGCTACCTCGCTCTCGGTTACTGTTCCGGCTTTTTTGCGTTCGCCGAGGGCAGGCGTATCTGGCCCCAGGAAGACCATCCAGGTCTCTCGCGACTCGGGAATATCCTTGCCGTGGTCGGTCCATTTTTCGCCCACGCCGCGGCCGTGATCGGGCAACACGATAAGCGTTGTTTTGCCACGGTACTCGCGCATCGACTGCAACAGTTCCCACAGTTGGCGCACGTAATCGTCAGCCAGATGTGCCGCATTCAGATACTCGGCGTATGAGCCGGCGTGGGCCCAGTCATCCGTCTCCCCGAGCCCAACAAACAGCAAACGGGGCTTCGTTGCCTTCAGAAACTCGACTGCCGTGTGGAAAGGAATGGGATCGAACGCCTCATCGGGCCAGATGCGCACCGTCTCTGCTTTGAGCGCATTCAGTAGCGTCAGCTCCGATGTGGCGGGGATCGCGGTCAACGGATCGTAGCCCGCATTGACCACAAAGCCGCATCGTTGTTGATTGAAGATGCCTTGAAAGACCACCCATGCTCCGAACGCCGCCACCTTGCCCGTGAACGCCGGTTTGGCATTGAGCCACTCGAAGACCGTCACGTTGGGGTTGGGAATGTTGTCGTTGGAGCGAACGCGGGGATCGGCAACACCCGTCAGCGTCTCGCTATAGCCAGGGTAGGAAAAATTCAAACCGTTGGTCACGTGGGAGTCTGAGCCCAGATCGCGATTGCCTAATATCTGCCCCTGCGCGACAACCACGCTCCATAAAAACGGCATCAGCGCCTGCCGCCGCTCGGTTGTCGTCGGGCGCCAGTAATGCTGTTGGGCGGAGGCAGTGCGCTCCTTCGCCCCATCCAGCGCATCCGGCCCCAGCGTTTTGATCAGCTCTGGGTCCGCGCCGCGAAAGACTTCCTGCCAACGCATTCCGTCTATCATCACGACGATCACGTTCTCCGTTTTATGTGCGGTGGGCGCCTGTGCCATTCCCAGCAGCGCGAACCCCCACCCAAATACGATCGCCAAACTGCGGAGCATTTGTCTCGTTCTCATAACCCTAGGCTGCCACAATTGTGCGTCCAGCGTGTGAATCGGAAGCAACAGACGCAGGCCAGTCAACCGTTCAAATCGTGCTGTGCCTCAGGACTCTAGCCACCGCACCGGCACCCCGCTCGCGCATGCTGGCTGGAAATCGGGCACCGAGGCGCACTGATGGTGCTTTCCACTTCGCCCCCCTTGACAACCGGGGCCACATGGTTTCTATTGAAGTGTTGGTTGTGGTGACGGAGTTCACCCTTAACCGCTGTCCCTCCGATAGGCCGGACAGATGATGACTCCTGACAGGGAATCCTGTTGCGGAGTCATGTCCCGGCCCGATCCCTGATCAGAAAACTTAGGAGTTTGCGCTCATGACGAACACTTGGGCTGTGCCCTCACCTTTTCGGGTCAGGGGAGAAGGAACCAATGCGGGTTTTTGGATCATTGCTCCTGTGGCATTTCGTGCGAGTGCACGCCCTCCTTGGGCACGCTGTTCCGACGGTCAACCCGCGGAACTTCAAACAGGATTATCCGGGGAGGCGCTCTGATGACACGAACCGTTGTGTACAACCTCATTCAACTCCTGTTCGTGATCGGCTTCGGCCCTTTGTACGCCGGTGTGCTCAGCCGGTTCAAAGAGAATGTCCAGAGCAAGCGTGGACCAAGCATCTTTCAGCCATACCGGGATCTCTGGAAACTTTTTCACAAAGACGAGGTCGTGTCGTCGGAGACGACATGGATTTTTCGCTTCACTCCCTACTTGGTGTTTATCATCCCTTTGTTCGTTGCGAGCCTGATTCCGGTGCTCACCGATTACCCACTGGCGTTTGCTTTCATGGGGGACATGCTCGCCGGAGGTTTCTTCCTCGCGCTCGCCGGGTTCTTCGCCGCGCTCGCGGCAGTCGATACAGGCAACCCGTATGGGCCGATGGGCGCAAGCCGGACGCGCATGGTCGGATTCCTGGCGGAGCCGGTGTTTATGATCGTGTTCTTCACGGTATCGTTTGTGGCGCAATCTACCATACCGTACATCGTTCAGAAAAGATGGGTCGCCAGCCCCGCCGCCTTTTTCTCTCCGGCGCATATCCTCCTGCTGATCGCGTTCTTCATGCTGATTCTGGCAGAGGGAGGAAGGATCCCCGTGGATAATCCGGCGGGTCACTTCGAATTGGCGATGATCGATGAATCCAAGGGGTTGGAATACTCAGGCCGTGGAGCGGCCCTGATGAAGTGGGGCGGGCAGATGAAGTTCCTCGTGCTCACCTGCATTTTCCTGAATGTATTGCTTGCACCCTGGGGCCTTGCCGATGACCTGCAACCTGGGCACGTTTTGCTCGCGATCCCGTTGATTCTTTTCAAAATACTTCTCTTCACCGTAATCCTGGTCATCATCGAGTCTTCATTGGCCAAATTGCGCCTCTTCCGCATCAGTGAGTTTCTCGGAGCCGCGTTCATCATTTCCGTCGCGGCAATGATTGCCAGCATTTTTTCAACTTCGGCTGTCTAGAAAGGGGGGTAGCAGTGGCCGGCTCTCAGACACAGCTGATCGAGGGTCTCAACGCCTTAACCGCGGGGCTGATTCTGCTTACCGCATTTGGGATGGTGGCGACTCGTCAGGTGCAGGGCGTGTTGCGGTTCTTTGTCGTGCAGTCTGCTTTCTTGGCTGCGTCCGCATTCCTGATTGGGTTCAACCGCGGTTCGATTCATCTCTTGGTTCTCGGCGTTGTCACGATCGCCGCAAAGGTCATTGCCATCCCTTGGGTTCTCAAGCGCACTCTTCCAGGCGACGTCTACGAGCGCCGGGAGATCAACCAGGCCATCAACATTCCCTCGTCTCTATTGCTCGCGCTGATGCTGGCCATCGCAGCGGAGTTCCTGGTCAGCCCTCTGCTCGCGACCACGCCTGACCCTGTAATCCATGCGAATTTACCAATCGGGCTGGCCGGGATCCTTATCGGCGCGTATTCCCTGATTGCTCGCCGAGAGGCCCTCCCCCAATTAGTCGGAATCCTTGCCATGGAAAACGGCGCCTTTTTTGCCGGCATCGCAATCGCTCCCGATCTGCCTTTGATTGCTGAGTTGGTCATTGCCATCGATGTGATTCTGATCGCTGTCGTCATTGGCGTACTCACGCGGAACATCACTCAAACGATGGGAACGACCGAAGCGGCATCCATGAGCGAATTGAGAGAGGAGCATCAGCCATGGCGCTGACCGTTGCGGTCTCGCTTCCACTCCTTGCTGCATTGCTCTGCTGGGTAAAGCCTCTGCGATCCATTGCCTGGGGCATAACCGTATTTTGCCTGTCGATCAGCTTCGCCACGTCGGTCATGACGGCAGGGCAGGTTCTTCGAGATGGACGCGCCGTTGCAATTCCGAACTGGATTGAGGCGGACGGATTGAGCGCGTTGGTGATCCTGCTGGTCAGCTTCGTATGTACCTTGGCGGCAGTGTACGCCCGCGGCTATATGCGTCATAGTGGCCAGGGACAAGAGCGGTTGTGGTGGTTCTATTGCAATTACAATCTCTTTGTCTTTGCTCTGATCGTTGTTCCCGCGTTCTCTAGTCCTAATATGGTTTGGGTTGGAGTGGAACTGATCACTCTTTTCGCCATCCTGCTGGTGGCTTACGAGAGCAATGCTGGAGCACTGGAAGCTGCCTGGAAATATGCGATTCTGACACTTATGGGAGCGCCGATCTCTCTGCTTGGATTCCTGGTACTGTACTGGGCGTATCGAAGCAGCGGTGGCGGGACAGCAGAAACTTGGGCTGCTCTAAGCGCGATGTCGTCGACCATGCCGCCCAATCTACTGAAGTTCTCTTTCCTGCTGGTGTTTGTAGGATTCGGTGCAAAAGTCGGCCTTGCACCCATGCATACCTGGCTGCCGGATGCCCATAGCCAAGCGCCCACGCCCATATGCGCTGTGTTGTCGGGTATCAAAACCACAGTACCGCTTTATGCGATTCTGCGGCTTCTTTCCATCATCTTGGCATCCCCGGAAGCGCGAATTGGGAATTGGATGGTGGTGATCGGGCTCTTCTCTGTCGGGATAGCCGCATTCCTGCTTCTGCAGGTCCGCGACTACAAGCGGATGTTCGCCTATTCCACGGTGGAGCACATGGGCATCATCCTGGTCGCGGCGGGCTTTGCAACACACGGAGCGGCTTACGGGGCAGTTTCCCAGATGCTCAATCATTCCATCACCAAGTCTCTTTGCTTCTACACGGCAGGTATGGTGTTACTGACGCTCGGAACCCGTCAGATCAGCGAGGTGCGTGGGCTCTTCCGGACCTCGCCGTTCGTGGGTGGTGCACTGCTGCTGTGCTCGCTGGCTATAGCTGGCGCTCCGCCGTTCCCGATATTTCTGAGCGAATTCTCGATTCTCTCCGCGGGTCTCCGTTCGGGACACAATGTTGCCGTCGCGATTCTCGCAACTCTTATCGTCGTTGCATTTGTAGCGATTATGCGACATGTGAACGGCATGTTGTTTGGCAAGCCCGAGGCAACTGCGCCGGTGGAGCGAGTGCCGCTAAGCTGCCGCACGGCGGTGGTTCTGGCCGCGGTACCGGTCGTTGTCCTGGGCGTCTACATTCCCGGCCCGGTGCATTCTCTTTTGGAGCTTGCGGCACAACAACTGGGAGGACATTGAAATGGCAGCCTATACGTCGCCCGTTGAAGGAGACGGAAAAATTGGCCTGAGCGATTTGACCGCCGCAGTCGGGGAGCGCTTCGGAAGCGTGCTCTCTCCGATGCCGGTCGGCCATGGCTATGTGCTCACACTCTCCCTGGCCCAGCCCAGTTCGCTGCCCTCTTTGTGCAGATTTCTGTTTTTGGACCGCGGCTGTCAGTTTGGCGGCATGATTGCCGAAGAGCACTCCAGCCATTGGCAACTGCACTATGCGTTTCTTCTCCCAGGATCGGGATGGATCGACGTGCTGCTCTCGTTGCCCATTGAGACAACAACCGTTCCAAGTGTCGTTGCCGAAGTGAATGCAGCCGACTGGCACGAGCGCGAGGTTGAAGATCTTTTCGGGATTCATTTTGAGGGACATCCTCGGTTGGGCGACTTTATCCTTCACGATCAGATCTGGCGCGAAGGCATTGACCCGATGCGCAAGAATTTCGCTGCCAACCGGCAGCTCAAGCAGAAGCTCGACCTTGAATGGCAGCCTTTGCTGATTGTTGGAGATCCTGGTTCGTTCGCCATGCCTGTGGGCCCGGTATACGATGGCGGCCTTGGCGAGTCGCTGCATTTTCTGCTGGAGACGGTTGGAGAAGACGTTATTCGCGCGTCGCCGCGTCTTTTCTACAATTACCGAGCCGTAGAAAAGATTGCCGAAGGCCGAAGTGTCTCGGATGTATTGTTGCTCGCGGAGCGCTTCTCTGCAACATCTGCGTTTGCACACTCGCTCGCATTCTGTCAGGCCGTGGAGAAAATCCATGCGGTCGAGGCGCCGCCTCGCGCCGCAGTTTTCCGTGTCCTGATTTGCGAACTGGAGAGATTGAGGCATCACGCTGGAGCAATTGCCGCCATTTGCGAGTCCACCGCACTGGCAGTTCCCACGGCCCACGCCGCCATCATCGAGGAGGAGTTGTTGCGCGCCTCCTGTGTCTTCACCGGACATCGCTATCTCTTCGGATTAAACGTTCCAGGCGGGTTGAGCCGCGACTTTGAGGCGGAGCAGTGCGAAACCCTCCTTCCATCGATCGACAAGGCGGAGAAGGAGCTTCGCATCCTTGAGAATCGGCTTCGCTACAGCAGCAGCTTCCTGGATCGTCTCGAAGATGTCGGGGTCGTTGATGTTAAGAGCGCACGGTATCTGAATCTCGTGGGTCCAATTGGCCGCGCCTCGGCGCAGCATTGCGACCTCCGTGGAGCCTGCCCGTATTCGGGTTACGAGAGATACGTTTTCGATATCCCTTATGAAACTGAAGGGGACGGATTTGCTCGGCTGCGCGTATTGTTCGCAGAATCAACCCAGTCCGTGAGGTTGATTCACCAGGCGATCGACGCCCTAAAGCCTGGTGCTATCTGTGTTCCCTGCGAGGGCAGTTACCCCGGCGCAGCGCTCGGATGGGCCGAGGCGCCAAGAGGTGCGGCTTTGCATTGGGTAAGTCTCGATGAAAATGGTTTGGTCGAGAGGTACCACGCGATCACGCCATCCTTCAGCAATTGGCACGGATTTCATGAGGCGGCAGAGAATTTCGCGTTTCAGGATTTTCCCATCATTCTCGCGACTTTTGGCCTGTCCGCGACCGAATGTGACCGGTAGAGGTGAACTGGGATGAGCTTTTGGTTCTGGCATGGTTTGCGTAGAGGCATTCAATCGACCCGTTACCCGCGGAGGGCAGAAGCGGCTCCAGGTGTTTCTCCGGGGTGTCCGGTCAACACTGAGTTTGAATCTGACGATGAGGCTCAACGCGCCGCGGCCATCTGTCCAGTGGACGCGATTATTGCTCACGGAAGATCGGCCTTCGTGGATCTCGGGAAATGCGTGCATTGCCAGCGTTGCCACCTTTGCATCCCCACCCCGATGAATTGGGATGCCGGGTACGAATGGACAAGACTGCCTGCGAAGCAAATCGAGTGTGCCATTCTGCCTTCAGCCTTCTCCAAATCCATGCACATCATGGTGGTGGATGCCGGGGATTGTGGCGCCTGCCTTCATGAAGTCAAGCAGCTAAACAATCCTCTCTACAACATGCACCGGCTGGGATTCTTCTTTACGGCCACCCCGCGAACGGCCGATCTTCTGCTCATCGTAGGACCGGTGAGCGAAAACATGCGCGGGCCATTGCTCAAGACCTGGGAAGCCATGCCCACTACCAGACGGGTGATGGCTGTTGGCAGTTGCGCCATTACAGGTGGAGTGTTTGGCCGCAGCTTTATGAGCGCAGGAGGCGCAGGTTCGGTGTTGCCGGTAGATTTTGAAGTTCCGGGAAATCCGCCGCCACCCCTGGCCATTTTGCATGGCCTGCTTGTTGCCACCGGACGCAAGTCTGTAACTAAAAGCGAACTTGTTTCCGAAGGGAGATCTTAATTTATGGCCTCGGTAACCGGCGCTTCGCTGGTCTTGTTCTTCCTGGCCTGTGCAGGAGGAATCCTCCTTTCGGCGTTATCCGGCCGGAAGCGTGCCCCGCTGGTCATTGCCATCGCGGGGACGCTCTCGTCGTTACTCATGGTTTTTGCCGCCGCGACGGTGCTTGTGACTGGCCAGAGTTACGAAGCCGCACTCTGGACGCTCAATGGGTTCGGCCGGCTGACCCTTCGCCTCGATCCGCTGTCCGCCATATTTCTGCTGGCCGCTGGAATTGTCTATTTCTCGGTCTCTATTTTTGTAAGAAACTTCATCAAAGACCAACTCGATGACGCATATCCCACGCATCGCTACGGCGTCCTGTATTTTGCCCTGATGGCCTCGGTTGTGCTGATTCTCGTGGCTAGCGATGCTCCGCTCTTCCTGATTAGCTGGGAGTGCATGTCGATCCTGTGTTTTCTGCTGCTCAACTACGACCTGCGGCAGCAATCGGACAAGACGGCGGGATACATCATGCTGGCTATGAGCGAGGCCGGCTTTCTGGCTGTGGTCGTCGCCTTCCTTGTTCTAGGCAGGACCGCGGCTGATCTCTCGTTTTCCGCTCTGAGTGCGGCGGCTGCCGGGCTTTCGCCGCAAGCGCTGTGGAGCGTGTTTCTTCTCGGATTCTTCGGGTTTGGAGTAAAAGCCGGTCTTGTTCCGGTCAATTTCTGGCTTCCACGATCCTATACGGCTGCCCCATCTATCTTCATACCAGTTTTCGCCGGCGTCACGCTCAATCTTGGCTTCTACGGAATTCTGCGGCTCAATGCCGATCTAATTCACACTGGTTACGGAACGGGCGTGCTCGCATTGGTCGTAGGGAGCATCACGGCGCTGGTGGGAATTCTCTACGCCACAACTGACAACGACATGAAGACGATGCTGGCCCATAGTTCCATCGAGAATGCGGGAATCATCGTGGCCGGCCTGGGGGCTTTCCTGATTTATCGCGCATCCGGGCATCCCGTTGCGGCTGCCATTGCCCTATCGGCGGCGCTCTATCACATGCTGAATCACTCCATATACAAGACGCTCCTTTTCCAAGGTACGGCTTATGTGGAGGCTGAAACCGGCACACGCGACATGGACCAGCTCGGCGGCCTGTCTCGTCTGCTACCCGGACTGTCGATCATCTTCCTTGTCGGCTGCCTGGCGATTTCCGCCGCGCCTCCGTTCAACGGGTTCGTCAGCGAATGGATGACGTTGCAGGCTTTGTTGCGCAGCGCAGTCTTATCGTCCACCTCGATCAGGATTATCTTCGCTCTCTGTGGCGCCTCTCTCGCACTCACCGCCGCACTGGCGGTGACCTGTTTTGTGAAAGTGTACGCCATGAGCTTTCTCGGCATTCGCAGGGGGACGTGGGAGCCGCGGCTTCACGCGCGCGCGGGTGCCCGATTTTCTCTGGGGTTTCTGGCCGCTGTCTGTTTGCTGCTGGGGACCCTCCCGACCTATGTCCTTCCCGTGCTCAACCGGACCGTGGAGCCGCTGGCCGGCGCGAGCGTCACCACTTCTCTGGTGCAGCCATTCTTTACGGCCACTGCGGAGAACGGGCAACTCCCGCCGGCCTTCCTCCAGGACTTCCACAACCTGGGCGCACAGTCGGGTAAGGGCCTGCTTCCTGGCCGCGGTCTGGTAGTGCTGCTGCGCGGTCTGGAAGCGAACCCGGTGGTATTCGCCATGTCGCCCTCTTACAGCGTCATCGCTCTTGCGGTCCTGCTGCTACTGGCGTGGTTTGTCGTCACCCGGCTGACGCGCCGGAGCGCGGTGGCGCGGCGCGCACTGTGGGCTGGCGGAATTCCGCGGCTTCTGCCGCAGATGACTTACACCGCAACGGGATTTTCCAATCCGGTGCGCGTGGTCTTTCAGGCTATCTTCCAGCCCAACATCACGGAGGACACCCGTCAGACTGTCGCGGTGCATTTCCGCACCGCTATTCACCGGCAGCGCGAGGAAACACACGTGGTCGACCGTTTGTTTCTGGAGCCGGTCGGCGCGGCCATGCAATGGATCGCCGGATTCCTGGCGGGGATGCATCACGGCAGGCTCAACGCCTATGTGACCTATGTCCTGGCTTTCTTCCTGCTCATCCTCTTCCTGTACCGGGGGACGTAGACATAACAATGCGCCCCCACACCGCTGTTCATAGTATTCCGCGGAAGGTAACCTGCCCGCGAGACAATCCGATGAACACAGGCGGAGGCTCCTGATTTAAAGGGGGTTCCATGAATACTGTCGGGCCGGCATTAGCTCTGTTCTTTGCGGTATGTGGCGCAGGTATCGTGCTGGGAACGATAGTTCCCGAGAGGCGCGTTCCGATGGTGCTGGCATGGATTGGATCCCTGGCCGCGGTCCTGGCGCTCTGGGCCTCAGGGTCCGTACTTGCTTCGGGAGACGAATTCCACCATTCCCTGTGGTCCATTCCTTCCGTTGGCACTCTTACGGTCCTGCTGGATCGTGTGTCTGCATTTTTCCTGTTTATCGCGGCAGTTGTCGTTCTCGCCAGCTCTGTCTTTTCGGCCGCATACATGAAGCGATACGCCGGGCATTACAGTCTTGCTGCTTTCAATGGATGGTATCTGGTCTTGTGCGCGTCTATCGTTTGGATTCTGATCGAGGGGGACGTTTTCGGTTTCCTGCTCGCCTGGGAAGCGATGTCTATTTCGAGCTATATGCTGGTCAATTTTGAGCATGAGCGCGAGGGAACCAGACAGGCGGGCTACCTTATGCTGGCCATGGGCGAAGCCGGCTTCATTGCGGTCGCGATCGTATTTTTGCTTCTCGCCGTCAGAGCGGGATCATGGCAGTTTTCGGAACTCAAGGCAGCTGCGATCGGATTGGGTCCAGTCTCGCGCTGGATTGTCTTTCTGCTGACTTTCTTCGGTTTTGGCGTCAAAGCGGGCCTCGTTCCGGTGAATGCTTGGCTGCCACGGGCGCATCCCGCGGCGCCAGCAAACGTATCCGCCATTCTGTCCGGCGTAATCCTGAATCTTGGACTCTATGGGATCATCCGGATCAATTTTCAACTTGTCCCCGTCAGCACCGTCAGTGTGGGATTGGTGATGATGCTGACAGGGACGGTCTCGGCTTTGGTGGGCATTCTTTACGCCACCACCGAGACGGATCTGAAAGGCGTCCTAGCTCACAGCTCTATCGAAAACATTGGCATCGTGACTCTTGGCCTTGGGGCAGGCGTCATCTTTGCGGCTTTGGGCCGACCTCTGCTGTCAGGTATGGCCTTGATTGCTGCTTTTTACCACATGCTCAACCACTCCTTCTATAAGGCGCTCCTCTTTCTGGGCGCCGGATCGGTGGACGAACATGCCGGTACTCGCGATCTGGATCGGTTAGGCGGGTTGATGCGGGTTATGCCGTGGACAGCCGGAGCGTTTCTGGTGGGAGCGCTAGCCATTTCGGCTGTGCCGCCATTCAATGGCTTTGTCAGCGAATGGCTCATGCTGCAAACGCTGCTGCGCGGCGTCGAGATCCCCTCGACCGTACTTCGTTTGGTATTTGCTCTTTGCGGCGCAGTTCTGGCTCTCACGGCGGCTCTGGCTGTTACCTGCTTTGTGAAAGCATTTGCAATGGGCTTTCTCGGTCTGCCGCGTTCTGAAAGTGCTGCAAGGGCTGTTGAAGCTCGCAGTTCCGCGATCGCCCCGATGGGAATGCTGGCCATCCTTTGCCTCATGCTGGGAGTTCTGCCAACCTATGTGATTCCGGTTCTGAATCACGAATTGCAGCCGCTCATCAGTCCAGGCTCTGCCGATACACTCGTACAGCCCTTCTTTACGGCGAATGCTGAGAACGGGCAGCTTCCGGCGCCATTCCTCAAGGACTTCCACGATCTGGGCGCTGAGTCGGGTAAGGGTTTGCTGCCTGGACGCGGCCTCGTGGTGCTGCTGCGCGGAATGGAAGCGAACCCGGTGGTTTTCGCCATGTCGCCCTCTTACAGCGTCATCGCTCTTGCGGCCCTGTTGCTGCTGGCGTGGTTTGTCGTCACCCGGTTGACGCGTCGGCGCGCGGTGGCGCGGCGCGCGCTCTGGGCAGGCGGGATTCCGCGGCTTCTGCCGCAGATGACCTACACCGCGACGGGATTTTCCAATCCGGTGCGCGTGGTCTTCCAGGCGATCTTCCAGCCCAACATCACGGAGGACACCCGTCAGACGGTCGCGGTGCATTTCCGCACCGCAATTCACCGGCAACGAGAGGAAACGCACGTCGTGGACCGCCTGTTCCTGCTGCCGGTGGGCGCGGCCACGCGTTGGATCGCCGGATTCCTGGCGGGGATGCATCACGGCCGACTTAACGCTTATGTGACCTATGTCCTCGCTTTTCTCTTACTCGTGCTCTTCCTGTACAGAGCCACTTAATAAGTGGCTCTGTTCATCAGTTGGATCGGTCGAACAGGGTCTCCAGAATTGGCAATAAGGCTCTTGTCTATGGGCAAAGACTGATTCCGCAACGTCTCTCTGCAAATGCCAATAGCTCTCCTAAAATCGCTTGACGGAGAGCCTAGACTTGGCATAGACTAAGCTGTTGTGGTGAGGGAGTTCACCCTTAACCGCTGTCCACCTAATAGCCGGACAGATGATGACTCCTGACAGGGAATCCTGTTGCGGAGTCATGTCCCGGCAAGACCCCTGATCAAAAATCTAGGAGTTCGCTCTGATGAGGAACACTTGTGCTTTGCCTACACTCTGGGTGAATCTGGCATTGGCCGCTACGCTGCTGGCGATCTGGTTCAGGGGCTCTACCGCGCTTGCCAAAATTGCGGCGAGCGGAAATTGCGAGCGCCCTCTTCGTCCCCTTCCGCCTGCGAGCAAGAAATCAGCACAGGAAGTTCTGCGGCCCAACTCTGCTGGAAGAGCATAGGTAATCGCCATGGGAAGCCCAAGTTTTGTCGGATTTCAAAGGATACTGGTGGCATTCGATGCGTCTCCTCATGCGGAACACGCCTTGGAGGTTGCCCTTTCAATGGCAGCGGATATGAAGGCCAAGCTGTTTGTCGTCGCTGTCATCCGGCCACCAAAACCCGCCGAAAATCCGGAGTTCAACGCGGTCCTCGATGACGGGCATGAGCACTATGAGCGCAGTTTCGTCCCGATCCGCGTGCGTGCCAAGCAGAAAGAAATTGACCTCGAAACCGATATCGCCGTGGGCCATCCCGCTGAACAGATCATCCATCGGGCGGAAACCATCCAGGCCAGTCTCATTGTCATGGGTAAACGGAAACACTCCATCTTTCACCGCTGGATGCTGGGTTCGTACTCGGAGTGCGTTCTCAAGTACGCGCATTGTCCAGTAATGATTGTCCATTGATTGGGAGGTCGAGCTATGAAGATCACGGATCCAAGTGAGCGGCAATTCGCCGGGTCGATCATTCTTTCGATGCCTGCCTCCGATGCCGTCCTCCAGCAAGCCATCGAAGTCCTCACAACTAGCGGCCTTGCGGCCGGGAAAGCGTAATCATCATGTCTGAAATCGCAAAACTTGAAGCCCTTGAAATCCTCGATTCCCGCGGGAATCCAACGTTGGCAGTCACAGCAACCCTGTCGAACGGCGTGAAAGCAACTGCAAAGGTACCCTCCGGCGCTTCAACTGGAAAACGTGAAGCCGTCGAACTGAGAGACGGCGACAAGGCGCGGTACGGCGGCAAGGGCGTACTCAACGCCCGGGATCATGTGAACGGTGAAATTCAAAAGGCCGTGCATGGATTCGATGCTAACAACCAAAAGGCATTGGACAAGAAGCTGTGCGAACTCGATGGAACCCCGAACAAGGCGCGGCTTGGAGCCAACGCGATTCTCGGTGTTTCGCTCGCGGTTGCACGGGCCGCCGCGGCAGACCACGATTTGCCGCTCTATGCAAGCCTGGGAGGCGAGAAGGCCAACCTGATTCCTGCGCCGTGGTTCAACGTGCTCAACGGTGGAAGCCACGCGGACAGCAATGTGGACTTTCAGGAGTTCATGATTTCACCGGTGGGCGCACCTTGCTACAGCGAAGGCCTCCGGGCGGCTGCTGAAACCTTCCATGCACTCAAGGCCGTTTTGCACAAGAAGGGCTACAACACAGGAGTTGGGGATGAAGGCGGCTTCGCGCCGCAACTGACGTCCAACGAAGAGCCCATCGAACTGATTCTTGAAGCCATCCAAAAGGCTGGCTACAAAGCGGGCAAAGACATCGTCCTCGTGCTCGACCCTGCCACCAGCGAGTTTTTCGAAGACGGTGCCTATGTCTTCGAGAAGTCGGACAAGAGCAAAAAATCGCCGGCGCAGATGGTCGACTTCTGGAAGGGCTTGCTCGATCGGTATCCCGAGATCTGGGCGATTGAAGACGGAGTGGCCGAAGACGATCATGCCGGCTGGCAGCTGTTAACAAAAACCCTTCGGGACCGGATTCAGTTGATCGGCGACGACAATTTTGTCACCAATCCCACCATCTTTCGTCAGGGCATCAAAGACGGAATAGCCAACGCCATTCTGATCAAGCTGAATCAGATCGGCACGCTGACCGAGACGCTTGAGTGTATCCAGATCGCTCGCGAGAATGGGTATGGCGCGGTCATCTCTCATCGTTCGGGCGAGACCGATGACACCAGCATCGCCGACCTGGCCGTGGCTGCCGGCATGGGCCAAATCAAGACGGGCTCAACCAGCCGTGGCGAGCGCATCGCAAAATATAACCGCTTCCTAGAGATCGAGCACGACCTCGGGACAAAGGCTCGGTACGCCGGAGCCAGCGTGTATGAACGGTGGCACAAAGCAGTAAAGGCATAGCAAGCAACTGTGGGTGTTGGAGTCCACCTGAAGACCGCTCAACTGGGCAGATGACTCCTCGAAGCAAAGAATACTTGGAGGAGTCATGCCCAAATCAGCACTCGAGATTGATAAAACGCGATACCCTGGGGAGCTGAACGATGTTCAGCAGCGACGCCTGAGTATCACCTGCAAGTACATCGACAAACTGCTGTGCGACATCGAACAGGCCCTTCACTCTGCGTCTTCGCCGTCTCCGTTTCCGCGCTACGTCGTGGACATCACGCCTGCGCAGTCGCGGGTGATAGAAGATCATATTCGGCGTCTACGGGCTCAATTGTTGCGGGCTCTCGATTGGCAGCACTTGACGCCAGAGCCGCCGGAGATTCCAGTCACCCGAGCGCTCACTGTAGACCTTACATTTATCGACATTGCGATCGAGGAACTCAAACCCAGCTATATGCGTGGATGCGGGGCCGTGCCCGAGGATGCAGTTGACGAGCTCAATGGAGTGGTCCATGAACTTCGCTCCCTGGCCGGGAGCATGCAACGTTATCTTCGCCAGGAGTTGGGCATAAATCTGGAATCGCGTCTGAAGAAACTGGAAGAGACCGGATACGACGTGGCTCTTTTGCGATTGATCCAGGAACTCGTCACTCGTCATGGCTTGGTGGAATTCCGGACGCGGATCGATACGCTTGCGTCCCGTCTGGAGGACAACAACCTGGAGGTAGCTCTCTTCGGGCGTGTCAGCAGTGGAAAATCCTCCCTCCTCAATGCGCTCCTGAGCACAAACGTTCTACCCGTGGGCATCAATCCCATCACTGCGGTACCCACGAAATTGCGCTATGGCGCAACACTGCGCGCTGATGTGGCGTTTGGAGGCGGGAGAGAAGAGACCGTAACGATCGAAGAGCTTGGGAAGCTTGTAACGGAACAAGGGAATCCCGGCAATCTGCGGAATGTTGTGCGAGCGGTTGTTGAAGTCCCGTCGCCACGCCTCAAGCAGGGCATCGTGCTGGTGGATACGCCTGGACTTGGATCGCTGGCCAGGCGAGGCGCCGCAGAAACCCTTGCCTATCTTCCGTCGTGCGACCTCGCGCTGCTCTTGATTGACGCAGGAACTGCATTGAATGAAGAAGACATTGGGACTCTGCGTCTCCTCTATGAAGGCGGAATCCCGGCGATCGTTCTACTCAGCAAGGCGGACTTGCTGGCGGAAGGCGATCTCTATCGAGTCACCGGCTATATCCAAGAACAACTGCAAGCCGAATTGGGCCTGGGCGTGAATGTTCACCCGGTAAGCTCGCTCCCGGAATTCAGCGTCCTGCTGGATCATTTCTTCGAGCGGGAACTGCTTCCCAGATTCGACCAGGCTCGAGGGCTCCGCAACAGCTCCATCGCTCGAAAGATCGGTGCTTTGCGTGACTCGGTTACGGCGGCCCTTGAGACGACTCTCGACCAGACGAGGCGCAGGGGGCGGGATCTGCCCACCGATGTGCACGATCTGGAGGAGCAGTTGCGCCATGTAACTGGGGAGGTTGGAGAGCAACGCACCGTTCTCGATCATGCCTTCTATAGGCTGGGTGAGACGCCGGAGACGATTCTGAGTGAGGCGGCAGACAGCGCATTTACATGGATGCAAGCGAATTCTAAGGCTCGTGTCACGTCGCTGCAACTTTCAGAGTGGCTCCATGATGCCGTTTGGAAGTCCGTGGAACGTCATATTGAAGACGTCCGCAATGTAAGCCAGCGGGCACTCTTCACGCTGCAAACAGTGGCGCAAGAGATGGGGCGCACCGACATGCCGGCGCCGGATGAATTGGAGATTCTTTTGCGCGACATGCCACGGTTTGAGTTGGCAACACTCCCGCTAGCCATCAATATGGGCCCCTGGATGTTCCTCGGCAGCCGTTTTGTGCGCTCCAGAATCAGAACGGCTCTGCGGGGCAGTATTGGCGATTTGGTGAAACAGGAGCTTCACCATTACGGTCACGCACTTTCTGAGTGGAGCCACCACTTTGTCAGCAAGATCGTGCTCCTGGTGAGTTCATATGCTGACGCCTATCGCGTTCAAATTCAGCGGATCTCAGGAACTTCTGATAGCGCCATCGACGCACCTCAGCTCGAACATGATCTGGCTCTCTTAACCAACTGGAATACGAACGAAAGCCCTGACGCAAGCGACACCATCGCAAAGGAGGCTTAGGGTTGCAGAAATACCTTTTTATCGCATTCGGGGGCTCACTCGGCTCCATGGCTAGATACTGGGTGGGCTCGACGATTGCCAGCCGCATGGGAACAAAGTTTCCATACGGCACTTTTGTCATCAATATCACGGCCTGTATGATTATCGGCTTCTCGCTCACTTTCCTGGCCAAACGAGCGGACCTAAATCCCGCTTGGAGATTCCTGGTGCCAGTCGGCTTTATCGGTGCCTACAGCACCTTTTCCACATATGAGTGGGAGACTCTTTCCACGATTCGAACCGGCGCTTTTTTGCTTGCCGCCTTCTATGCGATCAGCAGTCTCATTCTTGGGCTCGCTGCCGTGTGGGGCGGCTCAGTGATTGCGGAGATTCTCTTATGAGAACACAAAAGCAACTCGTCTTCTACCAATCTATCCTGGAAGTGCTCCAGGAATCAGGATGCCCCTTCTGCCGCTTTTTGAAGGAGTATCAAGCGGCACGTCTTCAACATCATTCGGAACATGAGATCCACCGCCTCTGCAATTTTCATACGTGGGGACTAGCCGCAGTGCAGAACGCGCTGACAGCAGCAGAGTTATTCATCCATCTCGTAGACGAGCCAGCCCCAATCTCCAACGAAGAAGCTGCCTGTGATATTTGTAGGGAAGTTTCTGCGGAGGAAGACCGGCGGATTCGCGAATTCGTCAGCTGTATCCATCGGACAGACGTTTCCGATTGGCTCCGAACGTCTGCGGTATTCTGTATCCCGCACGGGAGAAAGCTGCGGCGTCAAGTCCAACCTGTGGTTGCTGCCCGCATCGACACCATTATCGAAAACTGCCGCCGACAGCTGACAGAAGAACTGCAAAGCCTGCGTGACAAACCGGAATCAGACAGACCCGGATGGGGCTCGCTCGGACGTGCTGCCGAGTTCCTTGTCTCACAGCGCGGACTACATTCCTGAGGGGGACACATGTTGAATGCCGGAAAGGCAGTGAAGGTTTCCATCTATCTGAGCGAGGGATCAAGGCATCATGGGGTCCCAACGTATTCGAGCATTCTTGACTTCCTATTCTACCGGGGCGTCTCCGGCGCAACCGTGCTGAAAGGGGTAGCCGGATTTGGCGCAGACCATCACATGCATTCCGCCAGCATTGTCGAGATCTCAGACCATCTCCCCTTGAAGATTGAGTTTGTTGAATCTCGTGAAAAGGTCAACGAACTCCTTGGGAAGCTGGAAGAGCTAGCCGGATCTGGGATGATCGAGATTCAGGAGACTACTGTGGCAAAGCCCGCCCAAGTCTCGAAGCCAAAGAAGCCTGCCCTTCCTGCGCACCTCAAGATTGAGGGCAAGGCAAAGATGATGCGAATCTACATTGGCGAAGCGGACCGCTGGAAAGACAAGCCCCTTTACAATGCGCTCGTTGAAGCCATGCGCGCCAACGACATCGCCGGCGTCACCGTCTACCGCGGCATCCTTGGCTACGGCGCACACCGGCGTATGCACAAGGACAAAGCCTTGCACCTATCGCACGATTGCTCGATCATGCTCTCGGCCGTCGATTCAGAGGAGAAGCTCCGATCTTTTCTTCCCCTTGTGGACCAGATGGTGGAAGAGGGATTGGTCGTCTTGTCCGATGTAGACATCATCAAGTACTCCTACCGCGCGCTGGATGTGGATCAGCCGGAAGCGCCGTCGACGTCTGGAAACGCATCGGTATAAGCGGAGGCTTTGCCATGAAAGAACAGTTTCAAGCTCGCATGTTACGCATCCATTTCGGTGAAGGCGACAAATGGCAAGGTAAGCCTCTCCATGAAGCGATTGTCGCCAAGTGCATGGAATTGGGAATCGCCGGGGCAACCGTGTATCGAGGAATTGAAGGGTACGGGGCCAGCACCAGGATCCGCCATGCCAGTCATTGGACGTTCTCGAAGGATGCGCCAATCATGCTGACCATCATCGACCGCGAGGAACAGATCGAAAAGCTGATTCCCCATCTTGACGTTATGGTCGAGGAGGGGATCATCGCGATGTCGCGTGTCGAGGTCATTCGATACTCGCGGACTTCAACGAACGAACCGGCGAAGGTCTAACAGAACCCAGATGTACAAATTACGGGGTATCCCAGAAGGTGTTCGATCACAAGGGTGATAACAGATGCAGGAATACAACAGCAGTTCGACAGTGCAAGAGTATGGCAGCCTTCTGACTGAGACACCCGTATCGATGGACGGTGCCTCCCACCTGTTGCGACTCGGCAGACTGGCTCAGGAACTTGGGGCTGAGCCTGTCGCCGAGGAAGCACGTGAACTCGCAGCGCGAGTTTCCGAAGGGCGTTTCTACGTAGCTTGTGTAGGCCAGTTTAAGCGAGGCAAATCTACCCTGCTCAACGCTCTAGTCGGACACGAGGTTGTTCCGACCGGGTTTGTTCCGGTCACGGCGGTACCTACCGTGATTCGATTTGGCGACGAACCTCACGCGCGCGTTCGCATGCGAGACGGGGCCTGGCGGGACGTTGCGATGACCGACTTGAAGGAATACGTGACCGAGGAGCTAAACCCCGAAAACAAAAAGGCCGTGGACGGCGCGGAAGTATTCGTGCCCAGCCCCCTGTTGTCCTCCGGCATGTGCTTTGTAGATACGCCGGGCTTGGGCTCGGTCTTCACCGGAAATACAGCAACCACACAGGCGTTCATTCCTCACATTGATGCAGCATTGGTTGTAGTCGGAGCCGATCCGCCCATTGCGGGCGAGGAGTTGGCGCTGGTGGAATCAATCGGCACGCAAGTTCAGGATTTAATCCTGGTGATCAACAAAGCCGACCGCACCAGCGATCCTGAGCGAGCGGCAGCGGCCAAGTTTACACGCGAGGTTCTGGAAAAGCGGCTGCATCGCCCGATGGGAGAGGTTTTTGAGGTGAGTGCTGCCGAGCGGATGGAAAACCGCGGTCCGTTGCGGGATTGGGAACAACTGCTGGGAAGCTTGCATCACCTCGTTGAAGACTCAGGCAGAAATCTCGTTCGCGCGGCTTGCGACCGGGGCCTCCAGCGCTTAAGCGAGCAATTGCTGGCTATCATCAGTGAGGACCGAGATGCGCTTCAGCGGCCCATCGAAGAATCCGAACGGCGCATCGAGCTCATGAGGGAAACCATCAACGAGGCTGAGCGCTCCATGCGCGAGCTGGATTACCTCTTTATGGCGGAGTTGCACCGGATTTCGGACCTCTTCGGTGAAAGGCACAAGCGGTTCTTCGCCTCTGCGTGGACGGAATCTAAAACGGAATTTGATGAAGCACTCCCGTCCATACACCGCGGCTTTGGCCCCCACTATCGGCACCGAGTCATGCACCTCGCCCTGGAGATATCGATCCGCAAGATCATGCCTTGGCTCAAGCCTGAGCAAGAGGAGGGGGAGCGCCAATACCGGGCGGTGGCCCTTCGATTTGTAGAGATGGGAAACAACTTTCTGAAAAAGCTGGTGGATGCGGGCCTCAGCGAACTGACACGGATGCCCCATGCGCTCGATCCTGAAAAGGGCTTTCGCGTACGTTCCGGTTTCTCCTTCGAGAAATTCCTCGGAACTGCGGACCCCCCATCTCCACTGCGCTGGCTCGCCGACCTCTTTTTGCCGTTTGTCGGTGCACGCAAGATGATCACGAACGAGGCTCGTGAGTTTTTGCGGGACCTTTTGGAAACAAACAGCGCGCGGGTGCAAAACGATGTTCTCAATCGCATTCAAGAAAGCCGGGACCGCTTGCAGGTCGAGATCCGCAAGCTGCTGCACGAAATCAGCCGCATTGCAGTACAGGCACTTGACCGGGCGCGGAAGGTCAAAGAAGAAGGAACTCCCGCCGTACAGTCGGCAATTGAACGGCTCAACCGATTAGAATGGGACGTTTCGGCACTCGTCTAGACCAGTTGATGCCCTGGAGTGTGGCCGACGGGAATTCGACGTCGCGACAGACTGTTGAGGGCGAGCACCAGCTGCCCTTTCAAATCTACAGCCATTCCCGGCCCGGAGCGATTCCGTGATTGCCTTCTGTACACATTGTTGGACTGAAATTGATGCAAGCATCGATCGATGTCCGCACTGTGGAACCGACCACGGCGCGGACCCTCGCTCCTACGAGGAAAAACTCGTTGCCGCACTGGCACACCCTTTGCCGGAGGCAAGGGCTCGCATTTGCTGGCTCATCGGCGAGAACACTATTCGCACGGCTGTTCCCTGCTTGATGCACATGGCGGAGCATGATCCGGATCTCTTCGTGCAGAGGGAGGCGGTGAAGGCGTTAGGCGCCTTACAGGATCTGCGATCGGACTCTTTGTTGAGCACAATCAGTGGGAGCACGAATCGTTTTCTTGCCATCGATGCTAAGAGGAGCTTGAGAAGAATACACGGCAGAGGCTCCAACAATGATGAGTAACCCCGCCCCAACACCAGTTCCATCCCGACACAAGACCCCTTGGGCCTGGATCGTCGCCACCTTCTTCGGCGCGGGCTTCGGCAAGCCCGGTCCTGGCACCTGGGGATCGATAGCGGCGGTGCTCATCTGGGCTGCGGTGGCCTGGGGCCTTCGCCCCGCCGCGCCAACGCTACTGCTGCTCTTGCTGGCCTGTATCAGCCTCTCGCTTATATTGGGCATTCCCGCCGCCACGATCATCGAGCGCGAAAGCGGTTGCAAAGATCCCGGCTTCGTGGTCATTGACGAGGTGGCCGGCCAGTGGATCGCTCTGCTCGGCAGCCGAGCAGACTGGCGGCACGCCCTGATTGCCTTGGTCCTGTTCCGCCTTTTCGACATCATTAAGCCCTTCCCGGCGCGCCAGTTGGAACAGCTTCCCGAAGGCTGGGGCATCGTATTCGATGATGTGGCTGCGGGGCTCTATGCATGGGGTGCGGCATCCGTGCTGCATATTTGGATCTAATATCTAACTTTCAATGACAGGAGGGTATCTTCGCTGCCTTGTGAAGTCAATGGACTTTAGTTCGAGGAGTTTCTTGCAAAACGCGTTCTATTAATCAGGCGATTTGCTCCCATGCGGAATCGCCGCTGGAGGGCCTAAAATATCAATCATGCCACCCTATCGGTCTCGTACCTCGACGCATGGACGCAATATGGCCGGGGCGCGCAGTCTTTGGCGCGCTACCGGGATGAAAGACGGTGATTTCGGCAAGCCCATCATCGCCGTTGCCAACTCGTTTACGCAGTTTGTTCCGGGCCATGTTCACCTGAAAGATCTGGGACAACTCGTTGCTGAAGAAATCGCCCGGGCGGGCGGGGTTGCGAAGGAATTCAATACAATTGCCATCGATGACGGCATCGCCATGGGACATGACGGCATGCTTTATAGCCTGCCCTCCCGGGAAATGATCGCGGATTCGGTTGAGTACATGGTGAATGCCCATTGCGCCGATGCGCTCGTTTGCATCTCAAACTGCGACAAGATCACTCCGGGCATGCTGATGGCGTCCCTGCGCCTCAACGTCCCATCGGTCTTTGTCTCCGGCGGGCCCATGGAGGCGGGCAAGATCCAGAAAGGCAATACTGTCAAGACCCTGGACCTGATCGATGCCATGGTTCTGGCCGCAGATCCAAGGGTTAGCGATGCCGAAGTAGATGAATATGAGCGCTCCGCCTGTCCTACCTGTGGCTCTTGTTCAGGAATGTTTACCGCCAATTCGATGAACTGCCTGGTCGAGGCGTTGGGTTTGGGTCTTCCTGGGAACGGAACTGTGTTGGCGACACACGCCGACCGGAAAGAACTCTTCCTTCAAGCTGGCAGGACCATTGTTGATCTAGCCCGGCGCTATTACGAGAATGAGGATGCCTCGGTTCTTCCCCGCGGCATTGCTACCTTCGAGGCCTTCGAAAATGCGATGACCGTGGACATTGCCATGGGCGGATCAACCAACACCGTTCTGCATCTGCTTGCCGCAGCGCAGGAGGGCGAAGTGCCCTTTACCATGTCCGATATCGATCGGCTCTCGCGCCGCGTTCCGAACTTGTGTAAGGTGGCTCCATCCGCACCCTCCGTGCATCTGGAGGATGTACATCGCGCCGGTGGAATCTTCGCCATCCTTGCCGAACTTGACCGTGGCGGTCTACTCCATCGCGAGACGCATACCGTGCATTCACCAACTCTGGGCAAGGCCATTGAAAAGCTGGATGTCAAACGCGCGATAGCTCCCGCGATCGAGGAATTTTACCGTGCTGCGCCAGGCGGGGTGCGCACGACAGAAGCTTTCAGCCAGAGCACTCGTTATGCGGATCTGGACCTGAATCGCGAGACCGGCGTGATTCGTGATATCGCGCACGCCTTCAGTGCAGACGGTGGTCTGGCAGTGCTCTTCGGAAACATCGCCGAAGACGGTTGCATCGTCAAGACGGCCGGCGTGGATGCGTCTCACCTAACCTTTGCGGGTCCGGCGCGCATCTTCGAGAGTCAGGACGATGCCGTGCAATCCATTCTGGGAGACAGAATCCATCCCGGCGATGTCGTGTTGATTCGCTACGAAGGGCCAAAGGGCGGTCCAGGCATGCAGGAAATGCTTTACCCGACCAGCTATCTCAAATCCAAGGGATTGGGAAAAACCTGCGCCCTGATTACCGACGGACGCTTCTCAGGCGGCAGTTCCGGTCTTTGTCTATGTCATATCTCGCCGGAGGCAGCGGAGGGCGGAGCGCTGGCACTGGTGGAGGAGGGCGACCGGATTGAGATCGACATCCCCAAGCGTTCGATCCGTGTATCTGTCACAAACGAGGAACTTGCCAGCAGACGCAAGGCCATGGAGGTCAAGGGTATTGCCGCATGGAAACCTGTAGCTCGTGATCGGAAGATCTCAAAAGCACTGCAGGCTTATGCCGCATTGACCACCAGCGCAGCTCGCGGCGCCGTGCGGGACGTAAAGCAAATCCAGAAGTAGGTGAAAATAAATCGACACGAAAGGCTGGGAATGGACTGCTGACAGGTTGCAGGCTGTTGTGTTCAAGCGGACAGGCACTGGAAGGCCCGGCACATGATCATCATCGCTTTCGCTGGACGAGTCCCTGAAGAAATGGGACCGGTTCCAGCAGAGAACTGATCGAAGTGAGGCCGAGATCGACAAGCAGGTCATCTTTTGAGCAAGATCTGGCTCTGTGTGAAACCATTCCTGGCATGGACCATCTGACTGCTCGGAGCCTCGTGGCGGAAATCGAGGTCGGTCTGAATCAATTGGCCTATGGCGCAGAAGGTGCCTTTACTATCTGGAACCGCCGGCGTCACCATCAGTACATTGGTGAGGGGACGCCGGCGTGACAATGCGAACAGGCGCGAAGCCTGAACAAGAACAGCTAAGCGGTTACAGCGACGGGCTTCATTGCCTGTTCAACGGCAACCGCGACAGCCACCGATGCGCCGACCATGGGGTTGTTGCCCATACCGATCAGGCCCATCATCTCAACGTGCGCGGGCACAGAGGACGATCCGGCAAACTGGGCATCGGAGTGCATCCGGCCCATGGTGTCGGTCATGCCGTAAGAGGCCGGACCCGCTCCCATGTTATCGGGATGAAGCGTTCTTCCCGTGCCTCCGCCTGAGGCTACCGAGAAGAACTTCTTCCCGTCGAGCAGCCGTTCCTTCTTGTAGATGGCCATTACCGGATGCTGGAACCGGGTGGGGTTCGTCGAGTTGCCGGTGATGGCAACATCCACGCCTTCAAGATGCATGATGGCAACACCTTCGCGCACATCGTCGGCGCCATAGCAGCGAACCGCTGCACGCTCGCCAGTCGAATATGCCTTTTCCCGCACGATGTTCAGCTTGCCTGTGGCATAGTCGAACTCGGTCTGAACGTAGGTAAACCCGTTGACCCGCGAGATAATCATGGCCGCGTCTTTGCCAAGGCCATTGAGAATGACGCGGAGGGGCGTCTTGCGTGCGTTGTTGGCGGAGCGAGCCAGGCCGATTGCGCCCTCGGCGGCGGCAAACGACTCGTGACCGGCGCAGAATGCGAAGCAGCCGGTCTCTTCGCGCAGCAGCATGGCGGCCAGGTTGCCGTGGCCAATGCCGACCTTGCGATCGTCGGCAACCGAGCCCGGAATGCAGAAAGCCTGCAGACCTGTGCCCAGGGTTTCGGCAATCTCCGCGGCCACGGTCTGATTCTTCTTGATGGCGGCGGCCGCGCCAATCAGATACGCCCAGCCGGCATTCTCAAACGAGATGTTCTGGATTGACTTCACGATCTTGCGTACGTCGACATTCTTGTCCAGGCAGATCTTCTCTGCTTCTTCGAGCGATCCAATACCTGCGGCGGCAAGAAAGGAGTCGATCTGCGCAATCCTTCTTTCGTAACCTTCAAACAATGCCATGATCTTCTCCTTATTCCTTGCGCGGGTTGATGGTTTTCACAGCGTCGGCATAGCGGCCATACGTACCGGTGGCCTTGGTCAGCGCGGTCTGCGCATCCATGCCCTTGGCAATGGAGTCCATCATGGGACCAAGCCGGACGAATTTGTAACCGATGATCTCGTTGTCCGCGTCGAGCGCAAGATCGGTCACGTAGCCTTCGGCCAGTTCGAGATAGCGTGCGCCCTTTTCACTGGTGCCGTACATGGTCGCGGTCACGCTGCGCAGGCCTTTGCCCAGGTCCTCAAGGCCGGCGCCGATGGGTAGCCCGCCCTCTGAAAATGCAGTCTGGCTGCGACCGTAGACGATCTGCAGGAACAGCTCGCGCATCGCAACATTGATGGCATCGCAAACCAGGTCGGTATTCAGTGCTTCAAGGATGGTCTTGCCGGGAAGAATCTCCGCGGCCATGGCGGCCGAGTGTGTCATTCCGGTGCAGCCGATGGTCTCAATCAGTGCCTCCTCGATGATGCCGTTCTTCACGTTCAACGTCAGCTTGCAGGCCCCCTGCTGGGGAGCACACCAACCCACGCCGTGGGTCAGGCCAGAGACGTCGGTCACTTCCTTGACCTTGGTCCAACGGCCTTCTTGTGGGATGGGCGCCGGGCCGTGATTTGGCCCCTTGGCAACCACGCACATTTGTTCAATTTCGTGTGTATGCATGTGGAGTTTCGCTCCTTTGTCCGGTTGGGTTAAGAACAAACGTTTCATCAAGTTCCAGGGCTCATGATAGCTCCGGGAATCTCTCTTGGCAGGCTTCTGCCGCCAAAGCTCTTCCGGACTTTCCCCGTGGCCAAATGCTGTCCGAATACGCACTGTAACCGCGTCGATTCGGTAAACCGCCCTGATTATAGAGCGGCCTGTTTTGTGAGGATGTGACCGTCAACGCTGCATATCCGGCACTTGAATCGATCGTTTGTTTGAAATTGGGAGCACTCACAATCAGCCGTTGATTGACAACTCGGGCGGCAATATTCGCAGAAGCAGCTCAAGCGGCTATTCCCTACCGCTCACGCATGCAGCCGAGTTTCGCAGTCGCCATAGCCATGTTACCCGCATGAGCTTGTCTCTTGGATACGCCGCAAGCAAGCTTTCCAATGGCGAGCGCCGGCTTCGTTCGGTCAGCATAGTGGTGGCTCACGCGAGCCTCTTAACTGGGAACCATCAGCAACAGAACGTCATCCGCGACCGTATGAATAGTGCCAGCAAAAGGATGAAGCTCCGCAGCGGCCACGGTTGCTTTATGTGGCCTGGAAACCAGACTCAATGGACCAGGCATACGCAACGACGGCGGCGGACCTGACGAGGTCGCGCCGCCCCGGTTTCAGCTTCCAGACTGGGTATCCGGATGCACTCTAGAACATGTTCCAGAGTGACTGGTTGTAGACCTCGTGGTGGTACTGCACCTCGGAACCCTTGACAACAGTACCCAGCTCACGCGGGCAGCGGTTGGCAGCGGCCTGCTTCAATTCTGCGTAGCGGCCTTGCACGTCTTTCCCAAGAATTCTCGCAATCCATGCCGACGACTCGAAGTCCGCGATTGCCTTCTGGATGTTGTCGGGCAGGTAGCGACCGCCAGCGCGGAGATTCTTGTCCTTTGAAATCTCCCCGTCGATGCCGGTCTTAAAGATGCCATAGAGCGTGAGGTACGGGTTGGCATCCGGAGCTACGGCGCGAATCTCGGTGCGCATGGAGCGATGGTTGCCGATGGGCACGCGGACCATTGCACCACGATCAACGGCCGAGGCGCGAATCTGGTTGGGGGCCTCGAAGTGCGGGTCCAGCCGCCGATAAGCGTTCACGCTGGAGTTGAAGATCAGGCACAGGTCCAACGCGCTTGTCAGGATGCGGTCCAAGAAATTCCACCCGAAGGTGGCAAGCTGCTCCTCGCCTTTTTCGTCCCAGAAGAGATTCGTCTTGCCCTTGGAGACAGAGACATTGGTGTGCATGCCGCTGCCGTTGATACCCACCACCGGCTTGGGCAGGTAGCTGGCCGTAAAGCCCATGTTGTTGGCGATCTGGCGGGTCAGCAGCTTGTAGAGCTGAATCTGGTCGGCCGCGCCCACCGCCTCGGCGTAGCCGTAGTTGATCTCATACTGGCTGGGCGCGACTTCTGGGTGGTCCTTCTCGTTCTGGAAGCCCATGGCGCGCTGTACTTCGGCCGAAGTGTCGATGAACTGGCGCAGCGGGTCCAGCGGCAGCGAATGGAAGTAGCCGCCCGTCGAGATGAACTCGAACTTGCCTGTCTGGTGGTAGGTGCGCTCGGCATCCTTGCCCGCGAATAGGAAGCCCTCGATCTCGGTGGCCGCGTTGAGCGTGTAGCTGTTCTTCTTGAACTGCTCGTCGGCGTAAGCCTTGAGCACACCGCGCAGGTCGCCGGAGTAGGCGGTTCCGTCCTTGTCAATGACGTTGCCGAAGACCAGCACCTTGCCGGTGCCAAAGACATCGGCGGGCACCCAGTAGAAGGCACTCCAGTCGATGCCCAGGCGCAGGTCGCTCTCCTTCTGCGCCGTGAAGCCGCGGATCGAAGAGCCGTCGAAAGTGAGGTTCTCGTGGGCCCCGAGAATGAACTTCTTGTCGTAGTCAAGCAAGTGCAGACGGCCTTCTAGGTCGCTGAACAGTACGGTCACGGCTTTGATCCGCTTTTCGTCCGTCAGGTATTTCAAACGCTTCTCTCGGATTTCATCGGATGCAACCCGATTGGTGCGATCGGCCTTGGCGGCAAGGTTGAGCTCTTCGAGCTCCTCATACGGGAGCGCAAGAAAGTTGCGATACTCAGTAGACATGGTTCCCCCTCCAGTCAAAGTTAATAGCGCAGTCACGGCATTTGATGGCGCTGGCGGCTGCGTAAAGGTTAGTGTGTGCTGAGAAAACACACCACACATCAAGCCCGTGCTTTAGCCCCGTCCGCAATACAGCACGGATCGCGCCACCGATCTTCAGAGCGTCCCCTCCGCTCATCAGAACCGTGAGACTCTTCATGTAATGTGCTGCCGTATGGTAATCGTCTTCATGATCGCAGCTTCTTGGACCCAGCAGCAGTGACCAGAATCACGGTTCGCGAACACGATAGACTCTTACCGCAAGAAAGGCGAAACGAGAGCACCATCCGGCTCACATCGAAGTCATGTCATTGGCTTCTCCTTTCGGGATTTCCTTACTCAGACTGAATATTTGGCGGTACAAGTCCTCGCCATAACTGGTCTCCAACGGCTCGCCTTCGAGCAGCTTGAAAGTGCGGGTACCGTCATCCTTTCGTTCAGCGCGCAAGAAAAGGACATCCTCGTCATTCCTGTCATAAAAGCCATGCGCAAATTCATAAAGATGCGTCACGAAGAAGATCTTGATGCGCTTCTCGAGCATGGCAAGGACGATCTGTCTCGCTATCTCCGACCCTTCCCTCTCGTTTGTTGCGGCAAACGATTCGTTGAAGAGCAGCAACGAATTCGGCACAATGTGGTCGACGATCTCGCTGATTCTGGCGAGTTCCTCGTCAAGCTTCCCGCTCTTCATCGTAGCGTCCTCTTCCCGCCTGTAGTGGGTAAACAACGCTGGGCACAGTTCGGCTTGGAAAGATTCAGCTCCAACAAACATGCCGCATTGCATCATTATTTGCGCCAAACCGATGCTGCGCAGAAAGCTCGACTTGCCGCCCTGGTTGGCGCCAGTGACGATCGTGAGGCTCTTGCCGTCCGCGTCGGCCGTATTGCCCACCAGTCTGCTCTCCATGTGCAGCGAGAGGCAAACGTCATATAACCTGCTGAAGCGATGCCTGCGCTCACCCGCCTTCGCCGGTGTGGGGAAACACACTGGCTCCGCTTTGGACGCCAGCTTCCCATGCAGATTCAGGCAGCCTATGTAAAAGGCCAACTCCGTTCTCAGCATCTTGAAGAAGCTAAGAACATGATCGGCAGATTGGGCAAGCGCTATTGCAACACGACTGATCCCCCGGTGGCGCATGCCCGATACGATCTGCGCACCAGCCTCGTCGCGAGGATCTATATGGAAGGTGTACCCAGGGGGTGCTTTGGCCAGCATGCGCCTGAGCCAGTTGGGCTCTTTTTCCGGAGGCTGGCGCAACGCGTAGTTCGTGCCTTCATTGCTCTCGCCCAGTTCCGCGCTCAACAAAGCGCCCCTTCGGAACTTCAGTTCCGTCAGATGATTCTCGATTCTAGCCAGGTATTCTTCACCCAGTTCCTTCGCTATCATTGTGAAAAGAGCGGTGAAGGCCTCCGACTCGAATCGACTGCCCGCATCTTCGGCGATTTCCCTCAACTTCCTCAGCATTTCCAGCAGCAACTCGATCAAATCCATAGAGCTGTACAACACAGAGTCCGGATAGTGGCTGGATAGGTTCCACCACATTCGCTTCGCTTTTTCGGTCGCCTCCACCGTGAGGTCATAGAGTCCCCTGAGCACAGCCGGATTTGCTAAGCAATCCGTAACGGCCTCTTGCCGATATAAGACTGTCTCAACATCGTTTTCCAGCCCAGACAGCAGAGCAACCCGCGCAACATCAAACAGGAATTTGTCGTCGCCAGCCATCGCGTAGAGCAGCGTTCCCAGTTCGAGATCCTGCGTCACCACCGACTGGTTCCACGGCAATGCCTGCTGGAGGTTGAAGTCCCGATCGCGATGCATAAGGAGTGCCTTCATGCCTTAAGCCGCTCCTTAAGCTGATCGTACGTCACGTGATACTTCTGCGCGATCGCAAGCGCGTACGCCAGCCCGTCTGCCGACCTTCGCTCCAGTTTGTAGGTCCGAACCGCGGGGTTGTCTGGATCTACCGTGCTGACAATACTGACCGTTTTTTCATTGAACGATGCCAATTCTTCCAGAAACGTAACACAGACACTCAGCAAATCCAGGCCGGAAAGTTTCTCCATGATTTTCTTACTTAGGAAGACCGCGTCATTGAGCGTCGTCGACGAGAATATCTCGTTCATTACGATCAGACTGCTCGGTGTCGCCTCGTTGAGGATCTGGTGAATTCGAACCAGATCATCCTGCAGCTTGCCTTGGAGGTTCCTGATATCCTCTTCCCTTTCGAAGTGGGTAAAGAGCCTGTCGAAGAGAAAGAGCCGAGCTTCTACGCCTGGGACCGGGCAACCTAGGCTAGCCAGGTAATGCAACTGGCCGAACATCCGGGCGAAAGTCGTTTTGCCGCCATGGTTTGGGCCGGAAACAACGAGGATGCGTTCTGGGGCACACATTGAAAAGTCGTTGCAGACGACGGCAGACTTCTCGCCCATGAGCTTACTCGCCAACGCGACGTCAAATGCCTCTCGGCAGTCGATCTCCTTCGAGGTTGTTGAGAGCTGAGGCTGGCAGAAGTTCAACCCGGCGCGCTGGAATTTCTCAATATAAGTGAGATAGGCGACATAGAACTGGACCTCGCGGTCGAACCGCGATATCTTTTCTTCGAGATACTCCGTGTGCGACACGCAAAAGGCATCGAGAGCACGGAACGTCTCCGGATGCAGCAGAGCCACCCCGTCCAGGACCTGTGCCTGGATATGGTTTATCCCATCCATGTTTCGGACCTTGAGCCAATAGTCCTTCCCAACATCACGCCTGAATTTGGCGAATGTCTCTTCAACCACGGCGCTGTAATCGGTCTCTGCAGCGGAGTTGCGAACCGTGACACTTTCGCCCTCGACAAGCAAGCAATACTTGATTGCTGACAGCTCCGACCGAAGCTTACCAGCTTCTATTACAAGACAGCGGAAGGGGTCCGATGCGACATACCCTGCTATGTAATCGCGAAACGCGACCATGCCTCGTGATTTTACGTCGAGCGCACTCAGCTCCAGCGAAAGACGCTCGACGGCTCCGCAATAAACTTCGACCGCACTCATAAAGCATCGCTGGGTAGCATACTTGTAGTAGAGCTTCTTGGACTGATCGAGACGCTCACGCATCGTCCGCATTTCTCCGGAAAATGATTGAACAGTCTGCAGCACGCTCTTGTCTGCGAGGTCCCGGATGACGTTCTGACGATACGCAATCGCGCCGAGTTCGCTCAATTGCGTGTAATAGAACGGCGCCAGGTCGTAGTCCTTCCAATCAGCCGTGATGCTTTCGATGAGTTGGTCCAGGTTCAAATCGCCAAAGAAGGCGGGAGCTTCGAGACGCAGTCCTCCTCTGACGTCATCAGATTCTTCAAACAGTATGCTGTGAAAGGTCATGATGCTTACCCTCAGCGCTGGACGCTCGCCTCACGAACGCTCCACGGAACCCGATCGTTTGGATTCCTGCAAAGCCCATTGCAACGCAACTACCCAGCCCACAACCGTCCATCCCAAAAGGATGTTCAGAAACAGAATCTCGGGTTGTCTCGGATGGCGATAGCGAGAGGCGGCGATCGTCGGAAAGAAATACGCGAGGATCGCAAGGACCCGAGCGAGATACCAAAGAACCAATGATCCGAAATCCCGCATCGACTTGTTCACCTGCCTCCTGAAGCGTGCCGCCTGTGCCAATCCCAATACAATGAAACGGCACTGACAGTTGCACGTGAGAAGTTAGCTCCAATCTCCCATGACTGTGGAATCTGAAAGGCCCGTGGGTGCACTTTCCCAAGACTACACAGCAATGCCTAGCTCGGAGATCGCACTCCCGATCCCTCAGGTCGATTCACGTTTTGGTAGGGTACACAGACTCCTACCGGTCGGTAGGAATCATCAGCCGTTCCGTTTCGGAGGGCATTTGAAGGCGGATTCCCTCGCCTGAAAGCACAGTGTATCACGAGAGAAATCAAGGGATATTCCCTATCAGTCCACAGTTGTGGTTGGTATTGCAAGCAGTGCTGACAATGGACATCAAGGTACGGCAATCGCGCTGTCGAGAACGAAGGTTCGCGGCCTGGAGAAGCTGCGCACTCAGGCGAAATTTGTGGGCTCACTCGAATCCGTAGCGTTGCCCGCCGGGCGTTCCACCAGTTTGTCGAGTTGCACATCGAGCAGGGATCTATGCTCGAACAGGAAGGGATCGATCTCGGCCTGGTAACCCAAATCGCCTGGCCGGCCTTACAAGAAGTTGGTGGCCCACGCCTACCACGGCTCTTCCTTCATGGCGGTCATTGCGCCTGTGGCTATGCTGTTCATTCCAAGCCGGGGCGGAGTTTGCCACCGGCCAGACGAGTACGCGTCGCCGGAGTGGATCGGAGGAGGGATGTGCGTGCTGGCACGGACCCTTGCCCGGCTTGCAAGCTGATCATTTGCGGGTCATGCACTTCGTGTTGCGATGACCACTTCATATCTGGGTACTATGAAATATCGCTCTCGTGCAACCCTGGCTCCGGGACCTGTCCACCCTTCCAAATCGTGACTGCCTTTACCAATCCGAGCTGAAGTTTTCCATGCTCACGCAGAATAATATGACCGGAGCCGTGCCCCTCGTAACGGTCGTAGATCTGCTGGCCATCCCGGAGAATGATGCGCAATGGAGTGCCGCGTTTGAAGTGAGTATGTGGAGTTCTCAAAAGAACACTTGCCCCTCTCGTTTAGGACGCAAAAAGTATAGACTAGGACCAATTGAAGGGTGATGAAGTCCACCCCAACCGCCGGCATCGAAAACGACGCTCGGATGATGACTCCTCATAGCCACAGAAGCAGAGGAGTCATCATGCTAACAACGTCACCGTCTAGTCCAGACATTCACATTCCTCCCCCGTGCTCGATTCCTAAAACTCGTTCAGTTTGCTCTCTGCCACGTGGATTTTCGAACGGCTTTGCGTGGAACTCCGTACCAAAGATTGCTTGCTTTGGAAGCGGGCGTCATCACGGGGCGCTCGAGACGCGCCGAATCGCTCAAACCCTTCATCATCCGATGCTGGGGGCCTCTCATGCCTTACGTAAAAGGTGCGTTTAGATCGGAAAGATCTCGCCAGATTGCTAGATCCGGGAGTTTATCAGGCAAGAGCCTCCAGCCTCGTCCGTGGTGGCCGGAGGGAATTTGCCAAAAAATCGACAAGATCGTCTGGATGGTTTATTGCTTGGGCGAACAGGGAGAAGACTGGCACCAGTTCACCGCCTATGACACGGCCGGACAGGTGCTCGGCGTCCACCGTGTTGAGGGATTCTGACCAACGGAAGATCGCCGCAACCTGCGATTCCGAGGTTTGTATGTACCTTCAGAAGGTTTACGATCCCGCGGCGTGCATGTATCGAGTGCGTTACGCCATCGCAACCATTCTGCGCGATCGTGTTGTCAATGAAGGCGCCTTCAAGTGCTGCTTTGAGATGGGCGACGAGGACGAAGTAATGCGGGCAATCCTGCGCCGTAGTCTGAAGAATCCAAGACTGCGTTCCGCCCTCGAAAAGAGCCACTTGGTGAACATCACGCACTGGCTTCCTCGTTTCCCCGATCTTGCTGAAGCATATTACGCGACCGACGAACAGGCCTTTGGGGCGGCGGACAAACGAACTGAGCGGAAGAACGGAAGCAATTCGAAGCGAGGTCACCGGCTGCAACGCCGATAGTCCAAGTTGAAATGACACTCGCAAGTGACTGCATCCAGCCCAGGAGTCAGTCGATCGAGCCATCGGTCAAAGTCCACGTTCTCCTTTGCTCCGTGAACTGTGCGGCCTGGATTCAGCTGACCCCATTCGAACCACTTGCGGCTCAGCCACGACATATAGGGGAGCAAGAGAGTTGATGGGCAACACATCTTGTCGCGTGCGCGAATTTGCTCCGATGTCATGCCGTGATCACGTGCATAGGCCCGGTAGCGAAGTTGAGTGTCACCCCTGAACTGAACTCTGCTGAAGCGCGCCATGAAGGCCTCCGCATGCTCCACGAAAAGGCAATAGAGAAACGGATGCATCCCAATTAAGGATCGAATGCATCCGTTTTAGAAGGTGGAATCGCAAAGTTGGCCAACGCTTTCGTTCCTCTCCCCTAGTTTTCCCAGGGCAACTCCTTCTTGCCAAAGTGGCCATAGTTGGTTGTCTGCCTATAAATGGGGCGGAGCAGGTCCAACCGCTCAATAATGGCCGAAGGCCGAAAATCAAATGCACTAGCAAATTCCATCGCCTCGCGACTATCTCCAGTGCCAAAAGTCTCTACCTTCAACGACACTGGCCTAGCCACTCCGATGGCATATGCCACCTGAATCTCGGCAACTTCCGCAAGGCCCTGCTTGACGATCTGGCGCGCGATATAGCGGCAGAAATATGCAGCGCTCCGATCCACCTTCGATGGATCCTTGCCGCTGAACGCGCCGCCTCCGTGACGTGCCGCACCCCCATACGTGTCGGCGATGATCTTTCGTCCAGTCACGCCACAATCCGCCGACGGGCCGCCGAGCACGAAGCTGCCGGTGGGATTGACGGTAAACTGTATGTCACTCTGGAACCACTTACCCAGAACACGCGGCGCAAGTGCGTCCCGGACGTAGCTGGCGATTTCCCCCCGCTTCACTGCAGCGCTATGTTGCGTGGAAACCAATACATCCGTGATCGCAATGGCAGTGTTGTTTTCGTAGCGCACCGACACTTGAGATTTGGCGTCGGGACAGAGCCAGGAATATTTGCCGGATTTGCGATCTTCTGCCAATCCTTTGGTTAGTTGGTGAGCCAGAAACATCGGCAATGGCATCAGTTCCGGTGTTTCGCTGCAGGCATATCCAAACATGATTCCCTGGTCACCCGCGCCCTGCTCATGATTTTCATTGCTGTCGGCGTCTACCCCCTGGGCAATATCCGCAGATTGCTTGGAAATGATCTGTAGCACCTGCACCCCATCCGCATTGAAGGGTGTAGCAGGGTCTGTGTAGCCAATGTGGCGGATCGCTTCACGAACAACCGCTTCATGATCGACGTTCGCTTTCGAGCTGATCTCGCCGCCGAGAACGACCGTGTTTTCCTTGCACAACACCTCACATGCAACCCTCGAACGGGGATCTTGGACGATGTACGTATCGAGGATCGAATCGGCTATGTAGTCGCACACCTTGTCCGGGTGCCCTTCGGAAACCGACTCGGAGGTGAAAATATATGTTGAAGATCGAGGAGTAGCGGGAACCGACTCCACATTGGTCCCGGTGACAATACTGGCCATGGATACACCCTCCTGATAGGAACTTGACACGGTTGCGCTCTCGCTGGCGCTCGGAGAACAAACGCCTGAGTCCGGGTTCAGTTTTGCCTAAGCAGAAAAAACTCCTGCCAGGATGCAGGAGTCATTAGCCGCTCCTTTTCGGAGGGCAGTTCAAGGTGGATTCCATCACCTCGTACGAGGATATGAAAGTTTGCGGAAAGAGTCAACTCTTCCCACACAACCACTTTGCTGGTCATTTGCGCTAAATCCGGGCGGGCAATGTCTGTTCTCTAGTCCCGGTTGCTTATCCAGAGAGAGTCGCCTGCCTCTGAACCTTGACAAGAAGCGGAATGGCGGCGAGTTCGGCGATGACGCAGAAAGCAATCACGGCGGCAATCGAATGATCGTACAAAATACCCATAATCGCGCTTCCCAGGAACCATGACAGACCGTACGCGCCAGTAAACAATCCGTAAGCAGATGGCCGCCGATCTGCCGGCACGATTGTAGCGACGGCAGCTGGAATGATGGATTCTTGCACTCCCATTCCCAGCCCCCACAGCGCAGCGCCGAAAAGCGCCATCCAAAATCCTCCAAGAAAAACCAGCGGGGCAAAACATGCGGAAAGCACCGTAAGAGGGATGAGGACAGAGATACCGAAGCGGTCAAACAGTCTGCCAAAGACGAGCGACCCTACACCGCTGACGGCCATGGCGACTGAGTAGAAGATGGGAATCCAGATCGTCTTCATGATCGCGGCTTGCTGAAAATGGAAAGAAATCAGCTGGAAGTCGGCGAAACCTGCAGCCACCAACGCGGCCGCGATGAGGTATATCCAGAACGAACGAGGCAGGCCTGCACTTTGCAAGGCTTGAGTCTTTCCTTCCATATCTTCGGGACGAGGGTATAGGAGTCTCGCCACGGAAAGCAGCAGCACGGTCATGATGGCGGGGACAAGAAGCGTGCCGAACGCCAATTTGTAGTATCCGCGATGGGCAAGGATGAACGCGACAAGCAACGGACCAACCATGGCTCCAGATTGGTCGAGTGCCTCATGAATCCCAAAGCCCCAGCCGAAGCCCATTTCCTTTGCTGCGTGCGACAGCATTACATCGCGGGGAGGATTCCGTATGGCCTTTCCGATCCTCTCCAGCAAAATGAGAAGCGCGGCCACCTGCCAATTTCTGGCAAAAGCCAGCATCGGCACTGCCGCCATCTGGATGATGTATCCGAAAAATGTGATTGGCCAGAATTCTCGGGTCCGCTCGCTTATGCGTCCGGAGACGAACCGCAGTCCATATCCGAGCAACTCTCCAAGACCGGCCACGATTCCGACGATTGCACCCGTTGCTCCAAGCGTCTGGAGGAATGGGCCTGTGATTGACCTTGATCCCTCATACGTGAAGTCGGCAAAGAAGCTGACCACGCCGATCATGAGCACGAATTTGAGTGCGGTCCTGCGCTTGGCGCCATTGCCCGGCGCGAGTTTTTGCAGGACATCTCCTTCTGTCGGTTTCATCGACATAATCCTCGCAGCTTGATTTGGTAGGAGTCATCAGCCCATGAGCGGAAGGCAGTTGATGGCGGATTCCATCGCCAGATATACAGACGCAATCACTGAGGATGATCGTCGTGTACGACCAGAACAGAGATTTGAGACCTGCGAATCAAGGTCTCGGAGGTAGACCCTTCAAGCCAGCGCCGGACGCGGCCAATGTCCCGGTGTCCGACAACAATGAGGTCTACTGAAGCCTCCTCGGCTTTGCGTTCGATTTCCATTTCAGGTTCGCCTTCGACGATCTCTGGGGCTACGTCGATTCCAAGGTCATGGGCAGTCGCAACGCTCTTGCTCACTTGTTCTTCAAGCTGAACACGCTGATTTGACGCCACTTCAAGGCCTACGCCCTCGGCCTGAGTCTCTGGACTGAGTGGAGCTATGACGCCGAGCATAATGATCTGGGCGTGGAGGCTCCCCGCCAGTGAAATGGCAACCTCAATGGCGCGCTCCGTTCCTGAGGTTCCATTGACTCCAACAAGAATTCTTCTAAACGGGCTGATGTTCATCCCCTATTCCCTTCTGAGAGTGAGCCTGAGCCTCGACTTGACACGTGTTCGTTCCAGATCGAATACGTGGGTCGGCACACAGGAGAACGTTCACCATATCATGTCGCCATGAAGATTTCTGCTCCTGACCTAAGGGCTTGACTGGGCTTGAGATTGCACATGCTCAATAGCCGATCCGCCCTTACAGCCGCGCACGTTGGCGCTTTATCTCTGTCGCCGGCGATGATGTTCTGAGTCAAGTGATCTCAAAGACTCCTTGGCGATGCTCTCCCCTCGGATGCGATTGCGCGGTCCAACGCTCTAACCTGGCTTTTTGACCGATTCTCGTTCTATCCGCATGTGTTGAGCTGCAGCCCGCTTGCAGCATCACATCCGCCTGTGGTACAAGTTGACAAGGCGAAGGAATCCGCCTTCAAATGCCCCCCGAAACGGAAGGGCTGATGACTCCTACGGAAACGCAGGGGTCTTTCTATTTGCCCCTGCAACCTTATCAAAGAAGGGGCATTATGGATAGCTATCTCGATCTTCCCATTGGCGATAGGGCTCCTGCAATTGTCTCCACTGTCATCGAAATCCCCCTCGATGGCGTGAACAAATACGAATACGATAAGACATTGCACGTTTTTCGGCTGGATCGGAACCTGCATTCCCCTGTCCACTATCCGGGAGATTACGGCTTCATCCCGCAAACCCTGGCTGTGGACGGCGATCCGCTGGATATCCTGATTCTCGGCGATACGCCAACATTCCCAGGTTGTGTGTACTTTGCGCGTCCGATCGGCCTGTTTGAAATGCTGGACCAAGGCGTGCCGGACGAGAAAATTCTGGCCTACGCAACGGGTAATCCCCGATTCAACGGCATTGAAAGCTTCGGGGAGATAGCGCCGCATGTCCTGCTTGAGGTCGAGCATTTCTTTTCGGTTTATAAGGACATGGAGGGCAAGCGGACCACGGTGCTGGGCTGGAAGGACCGGGAAACAGCACGAGAAAGCATTCGAGCCAGTCACCAGCGATACTTGCAAAGCAATGCCAGTTAGCGTTTCCGGAGAGGGGTCCAGCCTCGATGCCTTTATCTTCTGCCCAAAGCGAGCCGACCCTTGAGTATCTGAGTTGCGTCGAGCGCGATGAGGAATTAGGCCGCCTCCGGGCCCAGGGGAAGGCACGAAAATCCATGCTGGTATTCGGTCCAGAAGGCGTGGGCAAATCGCGTTTGTTGCGCAGGTTCGTTGAGAGCCAACCGCTTGCGCTCTACGTGGCGCAAATGAGTTCACCACGCGAATTCCTTCTCGGATTGTTCCATGCGTTGCATTCAGCGGACGAGAGAATCAGGATTCCCGCGAATATCGGTGACTTATCATCCTCTTCAATGAAAGGCATTGTGAACCGGGCTCTTGATACCGGGCCCTTTCTGATGGTGCTCGACCAGCTCGATGCTCCATCTCGCGTTGTCACGGGCATGATTAAGGATTTGCACTATTTGGGCCGCACACCCGTCATTTTTGCATCGCGATCGCCGCATATGGAAGATATCGGCGCTCTGCGCCCATTGTGCGCGCTCAAATCGGAACGCATTGAGATTGAGAACCTGCCGCAGAAGATCGCATTGGAATTTGCTCAACGCAACGCAGAGAAAATCCAGTTATGGGCGTCCAACCTGGATTCCATCTTGTCTTCCCTAGTCGAATGGAGCGATGGAAATCCGGGGGCCATCCTCCACATGCTGAAGATGGCCCAACGTCCACAGTACAGAGTGGGAGATCAGATTAAGTCTCACATCCTCTACATCGACTATCGCATGGGGCGCCGTTAGCGAGCCATCATCTTAAGCGAAGATTCGGCGGTGTAGTAGATCCCCCAAATGACTGGTACGAGAACCGCCACCCATAAAATGACAATCTTCCAACTTGACGTTGAACGAACGCGGAAATGCTCCATGCCCATCTCCTTCCTTTGCATGATTTCCAGACCGATATTGCCGTCAGTAGCAGATCGAGAGTTCAAGCGTGCCGCGCCAATGCCACGGCTACAGAATTGTCTCCACCGCCCATGGCGCGTTCACACTTCGGTGGCCTGCGAGCAGCAGCAGCGCCAATTGGGACGCTCTGCGCTCCTCCTCGCTGGTCAAGTATCGGCGCAAGGCGTCGTGTCGAAGTGCGTACCGCTGCAGGTCCTCGGCAGTTCGTTCTAGGAGCCGTGCATGTGCATGAAGCAGGCTTCGGGCGGCTTTGCCGGCGCCTAGCGACTCGGCAACCAAAGCTAGATGAGGAAGGCAGCAGGCGGGCACGCGCGCTTCGCCGGATTCTGTCGCATCGCGCAGCGTGGTGGCCACACCGTTCACGGCCTTCTGCTCCGCCTCAATGCGAACCTCACAGACACGGCAGGTCTTGGCAGTGGCAAGCAAACTCGTCAGTTCCTCGTGAAATCCGCAGGCATCCAATGATTCCCCGGCAAGTCGCTCAAGTTCTCCAGCGATGCGATGCGCGAGATTCGGGTAGGCCGTACACACTCCGTACGGCGACGAGAGGTTCTCATACTGCCAGGTGTGGAGAGGGCAGAATCCGCCTCTGCTGGCGTGTTCCCGCTGCGTTTCCGGATTGATGGTCAGCTCGTATTGATACTTGCTCAGGAATCCGAAAATTGCATCCAGCATAGCGGCGCAAATCCAGCACCCGGTACGCCTCTCGATCTGAATCGTGGCCGCAGGGCTGGTTCCTGACTCGTCAGCAGCGACTTCCTTTCGCGTTTCGTCCTCTGGACCAAGACTCTTTTCTCGAAAGTCACGCAATCTTTCCACGAGTTGGTTGTATGCTTCCGCGTGTGCCGCCTGGCCCTCCAGGCTCAACCGCTTTGCAAGAAAGGCCGTGGCCCGTCCATACATATTGGAGAGAAAAGACTGTGCGCGCTCTTCGATGAGAAACCGCAGGAGTTCCGCCTCAAATGATCCGAGCCCGCTTTCTTCCAGTTGGTCTCCATCTCCTGATTGCTTCGCGTGAAGCCCTTGTCGTGCTGAAAGGGAGAAGACTCCCGGTGTTTCGGAGAAGGAAAACCGTTGCAAACGCTCCGCAACGAACTCAAGAGCTTCCCTTCGCTCTTCGGCGTTAACGGTATCCTGCTTGTTAACAACAACGAAAAGCCTCTTGTTTGTGAGGCGTATCCGGTGCAGGATGCGATCCTCTTCTTCCGAAAGCGGGCTCTCGTAGCTCGTGACCAGAACGAAGGCATCCGCCTGGGGCAGAAAGCGCTCGGTAGTCTGCGTATTCTCGGCAATCGAAGATCCTAATCCTGGACTGTCCACAAAGAAAAGCCCCCGACGCAAGATCTCGACGGGCAACTCAATTTCGGCATAGGCAAGATTCTTGATATTTCCAGGATTCGATTGTTGAGTTACGTAGTCCGCCAACTGCGATAGCGGAACCTCGCGGCGTAAAATGCGCTCGTTGAAGTTGAGCACGACCTGTTTGCGGCTTCCATATCGAACCGTAGTAATCACTGAGGTGAGCGGGACAATCCCCGTTGGCAAGAGATCCCCACCGAGGATGGCGTTCATCAGCGTCGATTTGCCGCGGCTGAATCGCCCGACAACCAGCAAGTTGAACCGGTCTTCAGCCAGGCGCGTGAGAAGATCCCGGCATTCGGACTGCAAGGCTTCGTTCCTGGTGTCGATGGCCTGCGCAGAACGGATGATGTCGGCGATCCCGAATTTTTCTTGCTCGTACTCTTTTAGGTCCATGAAAGTTATTTCTCTCTGCTTGAAGTGTTGACTGCTGTCTAGGATGCGCAACTGATCCGGAGTGTCACGCGCTGGTTGGGCGTCCGCCTTCCAGGCTCCTACCCAGCACGTGATTCAGGATTCGCCAGGATGGCGACAACCAATTCGGCCTTTCCCCCGAGTCTCTTCTCTGCTTTGCTATTTGCGTCGCAATCTCGCGCGCAATACCAGGATGTGCGTCCAGTAGTTGTTGGACCTCGTCTTCCTGGACGAAACCGAGCTTCTTGGCAATTTCAAACAGGGCAATTACGATCTCGGGCAGCTCGGTATCGGGTGCGACCGTAAAGCCTATTTGGGAAGCGGCAATCACGGTTCCGGGGTCGCTCTCCCGAAGGAACCGGCAAAGATCCGGCCAATCGCCCTTGGCAACGCCCAGTTCGCTCAGAATCTGAAGAGTTGCACGCATTCGGCATCGGGCGCCTGCGCCCTCAATCGTCACGCCGGTCAATCCACGAATTGCGAGAATGCCAAATTGGCGAGTGGCGTCAGGAAGCCCGCGCAGGCTGTTCATGGCATCCTCTCTGCACAGGTCGTCTTCGAGCGCCTCAAACAACAATGGAACGCTCTCGAGGCGATGAAATTCACCCAATGCGAGAACCAGTCCTCCGGTGGCGCGCTGCCAGGCCGCATCCAGCAGGACGTGGAAGACCTCCGTGGAATTACACCGCATCAGTTCACGAGCCGCCGCGCTTCGGACCGCGTCCTCTGCAAACAGAACCGTGGAATCCTGGGGGCGTACATAGTTCTTGAAATACGAAATCAACGTGGAGTACGCCCCCAATTCTCCCAACGCCCGCACGGCGCGACAGCGGGGCAGCGAGATGGTTCTCGGAGAGCCTTTCAGAAGGAAGTCCGCAAGATAGGGCACAGCTCCCTGTCCGCACGCGATCAGCATTTCCGCTGCGAGATCGCCATCTTTCAATGAATCAAGAGCGCCGATCAGCCGATCGATCTGTTGGTCAGGCATCGCTGTCAGCGGATTGGTCATACCTCTACCTCCTGCTTGGAGGAGTTCACGGGGTACCAGTCTTCGCGGGTGAGCGGAAGTTGGCTGCAACCTCGATTGGGACGGCTAAGCAGAACCTGGTAAACGGCTATGTCCCCTCTGCGAAAAGCGGCTGCCGAACCAGCCATGTACAAAAGCCAGATACGGTACGTGACTTCGGACACATGCTGCAGAACCTCACCGGAGTTTCGCCGGAGCCCATCGACCCAGCGGCGCAAGGTAAGTGCATAGTGCTCTCGAAGATTCTCCACATCGCGCACTTCCAGGCCTTGTGATTCAGCGGCTTCGAGAACTTCCGAGAGAGTGACGAGGTGCCCATCGGGAAACACATACCTATCAATAAATGAGGCCGTCGGGATTGCGGAGACGTAGGAACGCGTGATGCCATGATTGAGAAATACGCCGCCAGGCCTCAAAAGCCGGCGCACAGTACTGAAGTATTGAGGCAGATTCTTCAGGCCTACATGCTCAAACATGCCGACGCTGGCAATCTTGTCGAACGATGGTTCGATCCCCTCGAGAGTCCGATAGTCCCGCAGTTCGACTGCGCAACGGCGATCCAGTCTGGCACGTTGAATCCGGTGTTTTGCCACCCCTGCTTGTTCGCGGCTCAGCGTGATTCCATGGGCATGCACGTGGTGTTTGCTCGCGGCGTGCAGCATGAGGCTGCCCCACCCGCACCCGATGTCCAGGAATCGCTCCAGCGGCTGCAGCCGCAGTTTTCGGCAGATCAGTTCAAACTTCTGTTCCTGGGCAACATCGAGGGCGTCCGCCGCGTCTCGAAAGTACGCGCACGAATATGCAAGGGATCGGCCCAACCACGGCTCGTAGAACGCAGTTGGCTGATCGTAGTGGTAGGAGATCGAGGCGCGGTCTCTTAGCTCGGAATGCTGCGAGCCATGCTTGATCCACCGGCCCAAACCAAAGAGCGCCCCCGAGGCCTTCTCCAGAAGCTGGAACCGACGTGAGCGGGGACGATTGAAGATGTGCTCCGCAATCGAGAAGACTGAAAAAATGTCTCCCTCAATGTCCAAATCTCCGTTTATGAATGCCTCTCCCAGCGTAATCTCGTTCGGCTCGTCGACCAGCGACCGGAGGGCGTGTGGATTCTCCACAACGATAGTGCAGACGGGCCTTTCACCGTCCGACGAAAACCAGAGCCATCCGTCCCAAAGGCGAATTCCAAAAGCAGGCCCCTCGTAACCCTCAAAAAGAGCACTGAACACCCTTGCTCTTTGTAATCGTGCAGACGCCAACATTTCCTTCCTCCGCGGTCACATTTGGATGCGAAATACAACTTCAGAGCCAACTGCCGTATGTGCCCGATCGGGGGCCGGCAACTCTCCGGTTTGAAGCACAACGATCAATGCGTCTTGATCTTCGGCAGAAATCGGCATCGAACGGATCTGCTGAATCGTGTCGCTTATCGGGTAGGCATATTCCTTGAGTGAAATACGGCCATCCTCCCACATCGCATAGCACGCGAGAGGGCACCCCGTCTTGGGCTGTCCAAGACTGCCTGGATTCACGATTGTCGTCTTACCGACTGTGCGGATGAATGGAGTATGCGTATGGCCGACGACGAGCACGTCTGTGTCGATCAACGTCACTTCTTCTTGCCAACGCTCCGACTGCTCAGGGCAATACCCGAACAAAGGGTCCAGGGGCGTAGCGTGAACCAGATGGAACCTTGTCGAGCCCACCGCAGTCTCGCGGTAGACTGGAAGTTTTCTCAGGAACTCGAAGTCTTTCCCCGTGCAGACCTCTTGGGTATAACGCAGCGTCTCGGCCGCCAGCCTCTTGAAGGGCTGCGAGCATTGTGGATCCACAGAGAACCCGGCCGCATGGTCATGATTGCCGCGAACTGCAACGGTAGCGTTGTCTTTCACCCACTGGACGACTTCATGAGGTCTTGGCCCATAGTCCACCAGGTCGCCGACGCACCAGAGTTGATCGAAGTCACGCTCTGGAAGAGCTTCCAAAGCAGCCAGATTGGCATGAATATCGGAAACGATGACAATCTTCACAAAAACCCCCAGCTTTTGGCCCATTTGCACCTACATCCGAGGCGCGTATGAACCCGGATTTTTCGCCGAGGCTTTCGTGTGGGCAGCAGACTCCCGACGAAACCTCGTCAGGGGTCATCATCCGCACCACCCACCTAAATCATGGATGGCGCAGCGGTTAAGGCGAACCCCTTCGCCCCGCGCATGGTCAGCGCGAACTCCGAATTCTTTGATCAGGGATCAGGCCGGGACATGACTCCGCAACAGGATTCCCTGTCAGGAGTCATCATCTGTCCGGCCTATCGGGTGGACAGCGGTTAAGGGTGAACTCCGTCACCACTACCAACATCCTACTACATACCAATAACTGGCGGTCTGTCAAGAGCCACTCACTATTTCAAGATGCCTCGATATCGGCTTGCGCCGAGTGATCAAGAGGTTCTGCCCGGTCTTCGGTACCCATTTCCCCGCTGTAAACGGAGGCAAAGACCTCTTCCATCCGCCCCTCTTTGTAGAGCTCATCGAGCGAGGCCAGGCCGAAGGTATCGAGGAAGAGTTGGGTGGTCCGCCAGATCCTCTCCCGCCGCGGGCCCAGGCGCGGTGAGCGCGCGATCAGCCTCCGATTCCGCAGCGTCTGGACCGTTCCCGCGCTCTCGATACCGCGAATCGCATTAATGTCGCCCGTGCTGACAGGCTGCTTCAAAGCCACAATCGCCAGCGTTTCGAGCGCCTGGCTGGTGATAGGCTTCGCCTTTCGCTCAGGAAGCAGGCGGCCGATCAGATCGGCGTATTGGGGCTTGGTCTCGATGCGGACGCCATGCGGCCGGCGCCGGAGCTGGATTCCCCGGTCTGCGGCCAGCAGATCGGCCTCGAACTCACGGAGCGCCTCATCGGCCTCATCCTCAGTGACATCGAGGCACTGGGCCAGTGCCTGGATGGTCACTGGACGATCCGAGGCGATCAGCAACGCCTCGATCTTTGGCTTCAGTTCCCACGTCTCTTCCACCGGCTCCTCCTTTAGAGTCCCAGCTTGCTCGCCGCGGCCTGCCGGTCCTTCTGATCCTCGCGCGCATAGCGGTGGACCATGGCGATCGACTTGTGCCCCGTCTGCTTCATGATCTGGCGGTCCGTGGCGCCATTGGCGGAGGCTTCGGTGACGAAGCCGGCTCGGAGCGAGTGCCCGCCATACGACTCGGGGTTCGCGAGCCTTGCCCGCCGGACCAGGCGTTTCACGATCCGTCCGATCGAATCCTTATCCAGAGCCTCACCGACGTTGCCGTGCTGTCCGACCCGGCGAAACACGTACCCGCTCTTGACAGAGGATATCTTCAACCAGTTTTCGAGCGCCATGACCGGGCAGGTCTGATCGTGAACCCCCAACAAAATCTCCACTTCCCTTCCCTGCCCCTCCTGGTCGGTCTTTGACCGGGGGATGACGAGAGTGATGCCGTTGCGGTGCCATGTCAAATGTTCCACCCGCAAGGCAGCAAGCTCGGAGCGCCGGAGGCTGCCGGCGAAGCCGAGCAGGAGAAGCGCTTTGTCGCGCGCCGCGGCGATCGGACCCTCGAGTACGCCCAGGAGCCTTACTATCCTGTCGCGTGTCAACGGCTTCTTCCTGGTTTGAGCAATCCCAAGCGTCCGTCGAATGCCGTGCAGGGTATCGGCCACCAGGCGGTGGTTCATGGTGGCCGGAGAATCCAGGCCCTTTTCCTTGTGGGCGGCGTTGATCGAGGTCAGTCGCCGGGTGATGGTGGCCGCCTTGCGCGGCTTCTCGCCTTCGCCGGGTTTCGCGAGCGAAGTCAGGTAGAGGGCGACCGTGGACGGGCTGGCCGGCAGAGAGTCCAGGCCGTTGGTCTCGCACCATGCGGCGAAGTGACGCCAGTCCGAGGAGTAGGCCCGTCGGGTTGCCGGGGCCTTGGCCGCCTCCATATATTGATGGGCGGCCTGGGCGGTCTCATATAAAGGATCGTCAGCGGGCAGCTCGGGAAACCTGAGCGCCGCCTCGGCGCCGGGCGCAATCCGGGCCAAGCCGAGATCGGCGGACATCGGGGGCAGGATCTCGGGCTCCCTCTCCTGGGCGCTGGCTGGGCTGTCTGCCATGGGTAACGGGGTTCTCCTCGCAAACGGGGCCAAAACGACCGTTGTCCTTTTTGTAATTATATGTCGTAAATATTTTGGAATTATTTATCATATTGGTGATTATGGCAGATCTCAGTACTCTTTCCATGGCAGAACGGAACGAAGCGATGCGGCGTTATCGGATCATCGAGCCACATCTGGAAAGCGGCTGTT